>CAZJJQ010000139.1:0-8614 GCA_964546345.1 uncultured Planctomycetales bacterium | reverse complement strand
CGGAGCACGAGGAGGGGCGTGGCGCCGCGGGCCGCACGCCAGGCGGCGACGTCGAGGGGACGGCCCCAGTCGGTGGCGGGCGCGGGCACCTCGGCGAGCCGCCAGCCCGGTGGGAGCTCGAGGTAGGTGGAGGCGCCGCCGCCCGCCTTCGCCACGCGCACGGGCCGCGAACGCTCGACGAGCACCTCGTGGCGGAGCATGGCGAGGATGTCGCGGCGGGAGAGGACGCCGACGAGCCTGCGGTCGCCGCCGCCTGCGACCACGGGAAGCTCGTCGAGCTCCCCGTCCTCGAAGCGGGGGAGGACCGCGGCGATGGCCTCGTCGGCGCCGACGGAGGGGATGGGCACCGCGACGTCCATCGCGATGATCGTCCCGACGTCGGGGGACGAGCCGAAGACGGCCTTCACGTCGTGGATGCGGGCGACGCCCTGGTAGGCCCCGTCGGCCCCGGTGACGTAGACCGCGTCCCGCCGGGACGAGAGGAACGCGTCCACGACCTTGGAGAGGGGGGCCGACGCCGCGAAGACGATCGCGTCCTCGCGCAGGAGGTCGCGCACGTGCGTGCGCAGGAGCGCGGCCTCCTCGGCGCCCTCGGGCAGGCGGATGCCGCGGCGCTTGAGGCTCGCGGTGTAGTGGCTGTCGGCGTGGATCCAGCGCGCGAACAGCGTGGCCGTGACCGCGCCGAGCATGAGCGGGGCGATGAGCGGCGGGTCGTGGGTCATCTCGAAGAGGATGAGGATCGACATGAGGGGCGCGTGGGTGGTCGCGGCGAGGACGCTGCCCATGCCGATCAGCGCGAAGAGGGCGGGATCCACGGTGGGGAAGACGGCCTTCGTGACCGTGCCGAAGGCGGCGCCGAGCGCGGCCCCGATGAACAGCGTCGGGGTGAACACGCCGCCGCTGATCCCCGAGCCCGAGGTGATGCCCGTGGCGAGGGTCTTCACCACGATCAGGATCCCGAGCGTCGCGAGCGGCACCTTCAGCACGAGGATGCGCTCGCTCACCGCGTCGAAGCCGTTGCCCCAGACCTCGGGGAACAGGATGCCGAGCGCGCCGACCAGGAGGCCGCCGACCACCGCGAGGGCGGTCCGGGGGAGGCGCGAGGCGCGCATGCGGTCCTCGCAGAACGTGATCGCGCGCAGGAAGCCCCAGCCCGCGAGCGCCGAGAGCACGCCCAGCACGAAGATGGGGATCGCCTCCCACGGGCTGCCGACGGTCAGCGGGGGCACGTCGTAGACCGCCGCGACGCCCACCACGGCGCGGACGGTGAACGTGCTCGTCACGCTCGCCACGATGACCGGGGCGAACTGCTCCATGACGAAGGAGCCGAGGATCACCTCCATCACGAACATCGCCGCGCCGATGGGTGCGTTGTAGGCGCCGGCCATGCCCGCCGCCGCCCCGCACGCGATGAGCACCGAGAGCTCGCGCGGGCGCAGCCGTACGAGGCGCCCGATCGAGGAGGCGAGCGCCGAGCCGAGCTGGATGATGGGACCCTCGCGGCCGGTGGAGCCGCCCGAGCCGATCACGGCGCAGGTGGCCACCGAGCGCGTGAGCACCTCGTCGAGCCGGACCTCGCCGCGGCGGAGGGAGACGGCCCCCATGATGTCGGCCATCCCGAACGCGCCGCGGCGTCGGAACACGCCGTAGAGGAGCAGCGCCGCCAGCGCCGCGCCGCAGGTGGGCACCAGGAGGCGCTGCCACGGGGACAGGGCTTCGGCGGCCACGAGCAGGGCCGTCGCCTTCACGCCGAACGGCGCGAACAGGGCGATCCGGGCCAGGTCCGTCAGCTTCTGGAACCCGATCGCCGTCAGGCCCCCGAGCACCCCGACCACGGCCGCCAGGAGGAAGCCGCGCAGGTGCTCGCGCAGCACCGAGGTGCGCTCGCCGGCCCACAGGGGGAGGGCCGGGGGCGGCGACGGGGACGGGCTTGCGGCGGCCACGGGGCGCATGCTACGGGGGGGGGCACGTCCGGGGGAGGACGCTCCGGTGCGGGCGGGAATCGTCCGCACGCGGGGGCGTTCTCTCCCCGGCTCTCCGGCTCCCTCCCCCCCCCCGCGCCCCCGTTCCTCTCGGGGGTGAACCCCCCGCGCCCCCGTTCATCTCGGGGGTGAACCCCCCGCGCCCCCGTTCCTCTCGGGGGTGAACCCCCCGCGCCCCCCATGTTCCTCGACGACGTTCGGCATCACCAGCCCGCGGAACGCAACCGGTACGCGGACGGCATCCGGATGATGGAGGCGTCGGGCGGCTACGTGCCCGGGATCTGGCGGCTGTTCGCGTTCCGCCCGGCGATGGCCGAGCACCTCGGCAAGTTCGTCCAGGAGGTGCTGCGCGGCCCGTCCGAGCACTCGCCGGGCTTCCGCGAGCTGATCGCGGCGTTCACGTCGGCGTTCAACCGGTGCCTGTTCTGAACGTCGGCCCACGCCGCGGTCGCGGCATACCTCCTGAAGGACCGGGCGCTGGTGGACGCGGTCTGCCGCGACTACCGCACGGCGCCGATCTCCGACAAGGAGAAGGTGCTGTTCGCCTACCTCGAGCGGCTGTCGCGCGAGCCCGCGAGCCTGCGACGCGAGCACGCGGACGCGCTCAAGGCCGTCGGGTGGTCGGACGCGGCGATCTACGACGCGGTCACCGTGTGCGCGATGTTCCACTTCTTCAACCGGTGGATCGACGGGAACGGGGTCGAGGACACGCCGCCGGGCTTCTACGCCGAGCGGCTCGAGCGACACGGCGACCGCGGGTACGCGTAGGGCGGCTCCACCCCGCGACGGCGCGATTGTGCGCTCGGGAGGGATCGGCGGCGCGCTACCCTCTCGCGGGTGCGCAACCAGGATCGCGAGTCCCAGTGCGGCGTTCCCTTCCCGGGCTTGAAGCTGCCGCGGGAGCGGTGGACCCGGACCCGCACGGGGCTCGGCGCGCCGGGCGTCGTGCTCGACTGGGACGCGGTGTTCGGACGGCGCGCGAGGCGGGTGCTCGACCTGGGCTGCGGGAACGGCCGGTTCCTGATCGGCTCGGCGCTCGCGCGCCCCGAGGCCGACCACCTCGGCGTCGAGCTGGTGCCGCAGGCCGTGAAGTTCGCGAGCCTGCGCGCGGGGCAGCGGGGGCTCACCAACCTCAAGATCGCGTGGGGCGACGCCACCGAGTTCGTGCTCGAGCGCTGCGCCCCCGCGTCCATCGACGAGATCCACCTCTACCACCCGCAGCCGTACTACGAGCCGGGACAGCGCGCTCGCCGCCAGCTGACGCCGGCCATCCTGCGCGCGATCCACCGCGCGCTGGTCCCGGGCGGGCTCTTCGTCTTCCAGACCGACAACGCCGCGTTCGCGCGCTACGCCCGCGACGTCGTCCCGGCGCTCTTCACCTGGACGGAGCGCCCGCTCCCGTGGCCCGACGCACCCGCGGGACGCACCCTGCGCGAGATCACCGCGCGTCGGCTCGGCCTCTCGATCGTGCGTGCGGAGGCGATCCGCCTCGAGCTCGACGACGCCGAGGCGGACGCGCGGGTCGCCCGCCTGCCCGAGCCGCTCTTCGACGCGAACCGCCCCGCCTTCCGCGACGACGACGAGGCCGACGACGCCTACGCCGGACCGGCGGGCGTGTTCCGCGGCCGCAGCCGGTCGAAGGCGACCGGTACGAGCGGCGGGACGCGCGATCGCCGCACGGGGCGCGGTCGCGGGGGAAAGGGGCGCGGGGGGAAGGGGTAGGGGGCGCGGGGGGCGGGACGGGGGCAGGCACGTGCCCCGCGACCGTCCACGTTGTGTGACCGGGGAGCGGGTTCGCGCGTGACAGGGGCGTCGGCCCGGGATCGGCTCGGGCCTGGAGATCCTCGATGTCCCCGAGCGTTTCGCCGTTCCGTGCTCCTCTCCCCGCCGCGCGCGCCGCGTGTCTCGGCCTCGTCGCGGTCGGTTCCCTCCTCTGCGGGGGCGCCTCCCTCGCCGTCGCCGGCGACCCGCCCAGCGGTCCGGCCGTCCCGGGGGCGTCCTCGTCGGCCGCCCCCGACGCGCTCGCCCCGGCGCCCGCGGTGGCGTCCCCTCGGGCCGCGTCGGTCGAGGCCGAGGTGCGGGCGCTCGAGCGCGTGCTCGGCGGGCTGCGCCGCACGCGAACCGACCTGCGCGCGGGTCGCCCGGAGGCCGTCCCGGCCGATGACGCCGCACGGATGGCCCACGGCGCCGATCTGCGTGCGCTGCGCGAGGTGCTGCGCTACGAGGGGACGCGCGCGAAGACGCTCGCGGCGCTCGCGAAGGCCGTCGAGGCCAAGGACGACGCGAAGGCCTCCGCGGCCCGGGCGACCCTCGAGACGCTGGACGGCACGTTCGTGACCTCCCTCGAGCGGATCGAGGCGGGCGCCAAGGCCTCGCCGAGGGCCACGGGGAGCCCTTCCGACCCGAAGGAGCCCCGCACCAGCCCGCATGCGGGCAAGCCGCCGTCCCCTTCGACCGCCGACCCGAAGGCGACGCCCCCTGCGGCGGGCGGTGCGGCCCAGCCCGGCGAGGCGGCGCCTGCCCCGAGGAAGCGCACGCGGACCCCCGAGGCGGCGGGGGGGAGCGGCACCGGCCCGGGCAAGGAGAGGCCTGCGGGCGGCGCGTCCCCCGACGGCAAGATGGGCCCGGGCGACGGTGACGACGATCCGCTGGAGGACGGCTTCGACGAGGAACTCGGGGACGATCTCGGGGAGGACTTCGGCGAGTGACGTCCTCCACGGCATGCGGCGACCTCCGGTGGGCGTGGCCCACCGGAGGCGTCGCCGAGGCGATGCGCCGCGGTTCCTAGCCGCCCATGCCCGAGTCGCCCATCCCCCCCTCGCCCATGCCGGGCGCGGGTTCGTCCATGCCGGGGGTGTCCGGCTTCGGCGCTTCCGGCTTGGGCGCGTCGCCCATGGCGGCGGCGTCGGCGGCGCTCTTCGCGGCTTCCTCGGCCGCTTCCTTCTCGAGGGCCTGGGCCTCCTCGAGCGCCTTCGCGGAGGCCTTCACGGCCTGGGCGACGATCGGGGCGAGGGCGCTCGCGGGCAGGAGGGTCGTCCGCTCGCTCGAGCCCTCGTCCGAGGTGCCGCTCTGCCGGACCACCACGCCCGCGGCCTTGCCGTCCACCGTGAAGAGCGGGTGGCCGAGCGGCGTGAACCCGCTGACGAGCCACGACAGCCGGGGCTTCGTGACCTGTCCGACGAGCTTGGCGTTGCCGTAGTAGGGCACGTAGTCGAACGCCTGGTCGGTCCGGGTGATGCCGCACAGCTCGTCGCCCACGACGAGGTCCACCTTCTCGTCGAAGCGGACGGGCGTCAGCTTGCGGTCGCCGAGGTCCTTCACCCGCACGAAGACGAGCCCCAGCTTGCTGTCCACCGCGCCGAGCACCGCGTCGTACTCCTTCTCCTCTCCGTCGAAGAGCACCTGGATCTTCACGGGCGACACCTTCACGCGCGACTGCAGGTTCGCCGGGAACCAGTGCGCCATCATCACGACGCCCGAAGCGTCCACGACGGTGGCGGCGCGCGTGTCGTTGCTCTCGCGGTCGCCCGCCCCCTGGAACGCGATTTTGACCACCGACTTCACGATCACCACGGACGGCCCCTTTGCCTCGATCTGCTTGGCGAACGGGTCCGCCGCGAAGGCGACGGCGGACAGTCCCGCCGCGCAGACGAGCGCGGCAAGCACCAGCGAGGGACGGCGGGACATGGGGACTCCGAGGGGGCGTCGCGGGAGCCGCGGCGCGGACGAACGGGAACGGACGGGGACGGATCGGGACACACCCTACCGCGCGGCGCGCGCGCCCCGACAGGGCGGGCCGTAACGGGCGACGGCCCCGGCCGTGGGGGCCGAGGCCGTCTTGGTAGCGGGGGCGGGAGTCGAACCCGCGACCTCCAGGTTATGAGCCTGACGAGATACCACTTCTCCACCCCGCGTTGGGTCGAGAGAGGGGGAAGATAACGCGGCGGAGGAGGCCGTAAAGGAAGGACGCGACCGTCCTTCGGAATCGACCAGAAATCGGCGGAGCCGCCCCCGATTTCGCCCGGGACTTACGTTCCCGTTCGGTGACGTCTGGCAACCGCGTAACCGATGATGCCTAGCGCACTTGCGGTCCTTTGGTCCGCTGCACAAGGGCTACGAAAACGAGTAGCCTATGGGGGTCTCGGCACGCGAGCAGCCGGTTTGAGTCGCGGGTGCCTCCCGGGACTTCCGACCTGCCCGCCACCCCGAGCGGCTGCGGAGGCTCCGATGCCCCACCCCGGGAGTTCAGGCGTGGTCAGTGAGGTCATGCCGTTCCGCGAGGTCATGGACGGCGATCCCGATCGCGGGATCGCGCTGTTCGACTTGGACCTGAACCTCGTCTACGCCAACCCCGTGGCGAGGAGCCAGCTGTACGACGGCGACGGCGTCATCCTCGCCGAGCTGCGGGACGCGATCGGCGCGTTCCGTGAGCGCCTCGAGCGGTCCGAGTACGCACCGCCGCCGGGCGAGATCCTCCTCGGGCTCGACCCCGCGCGCCGGTGTCGCGCGACGGTCGCCCACCTGGCCCGACCCTCGGGGCGCTGGTTCGTCGTGCGCGTCTCGCCTCCGGGGCTGTTCGCCGAGCCCACCATCCGCCGCCTCCAGATGCGCTTCCGGCTGACGCTCAGGGAGGCGCAGGTGGCCCTCTCCGTGGCCCGTGGGCACTCGAACGCCGAGGCTGCCGTGAAGCTCGGCATCACGGAGAAGACCGTCAAGAACGCCCTGATGTCGGTCTACGCGAAGTGCGGCGTCCGCAACCGCGTGGAGCTCGCGCTGAAGGCGCACGACGCGCCGCTCCCGTCCGGCCACCCGAGCAGCGGCACGTTCGAGACCGATCTGGAAGACGGTCGCGACTGACGTTCGCTCCGCGCTCCGGTCCGGGTAGGACCTGAGCGATGGACCTCGCGCGACCGTACGAGACGACCTGGGAGGACTGGGTCCTCGGCGGCGGCGCACGCGCGTGTTTCCCCCGGCCCGGGCGGCCGCTGATCGTCGAGATCGGTCCGGGCGAGGACGACTTCCTGCTCGACATGGCGCGCGAGGAGCCCGAGGCCAACTGGCTGGGCATCGAGTACAGCCACAAACGGGTCGCCCGGTACGCGCGTCGCGCCGCGGCGGCGGGGGTCGGGACCGACAACCTCCGGCTCATCTGGCGACCCGCGGCCGACCTCGTAGGGCCGTTCCTCTCCCCCGGCGTCGTCGCGCGCTACCACGTCCACTTCCCCGATCCGTGGCCGAAGAAGCACCACGCCCGCTACCGTCTCGTGCAGCCGGCCTTCGCCGCCGCCCTCGCGGCCTCGCTCGTGCCCGGCGGCGCCGTGGTCCTCGCGACCGACAGCCCTGCCTACGCCGTCGAGATCCACGCGGCGTTCTCCACCGCGCCGGGCATGCGGAGCGTCCATCCCGATCCCGGGTGGGTGAAGGCGCCGCCCGGCGCACGGGTCACCGTGTTCGAGGAACGCTGGCGCGCCATGGGCCGCGACATCCACCACCTGCGCTACGAGCGGATCGCGGGGTAGCGCGGCCCGGGCCGCGAGCCGCGGTCAGCGGGGCGCGTTCGGGATCGAGGGGGCGGCGGGGGAGCTCGCAGGCGCCGGCGCCGTCGCGACCCTGCGCACGCGACCGTCCGTGCCGACCAGCCAGACGCCGTCGCCGTCGGCCGCGATCACGCTGCGGGCCCCGGGCTCGAGCGCGAATGCGGCGCTGCCCGGACGGATGGCGCCCGCCCGCGACGCGCGGTACAGCCGCAGGCGGCGACCGCCTTCCAGGGCGACATAGCGCAGCGGCGCGTCGTCGGGGGCCGGCGCATCCGGCAGCCGGGCGAGCGCCGTGACCTCCAGGTCGGGCGACGCCGAGGGCTCCCCGGCCTTCCCCGCGTCGTCCGGGACGACCCACAGGCGACCCCGCGCGTCCCCGAGCGCAGCGGGTCCGTCCCCGAGCGCGAGGGCCGTCACCGGCGACGGGAGGGCGAGCCATCGCTCGGCGGGGCCGGCGAGCGGCCCACGTTCGACGACCCCCGTGGTCCTCGCGACGAGCACCCGTCCTCGGGAGATCGCCACGGCGTTCGCGGGCTCCGCCCCCGACGGCCAGACCTCCTCGAGGCGCGCTCCCTCGTCCTCGCCGATCACGCGGTAGACCGCCCCGCCCTCCGTGGCGAGCACGACGTCCGCGCCGGTGGTGGAGCATGCCGGGAGCGCCCCGCGTTGGATGCGGCCGACGGAGGAGGCCTGCCCCTGCATGGTGACGCGAAACACGTAGCCCCGCCGGGTCGTCGCGACCACCGGCCCGCGCGCCGGCACGGCGACGTGGAGCCACCCGTCCCCTCCCGGCGGGGAGGCGACCGCGACGAGCGTCTCCGCGCTCCCCACACGCAGGCCCCCGTCGCAAAGCACCGCGGCCACGCGCCCGCCCGTGGCGCTCACCTCGACGACGTCCTCCAGGCGCCCGAGGGCCGCCGTCGCCGGCTCCGGGGGCAGGAACCCGGCATCGGCGGCAGGGACGGCGGGCGCGGGCGGAGGCGTCTCGTCGCCGCCGGCCGCGGGCCCGGCGCCGCGCGCGCCGAGGAGGGCCAGCGCGACACCCACCGCCCCGCAGCGCCGCGGACCGACGCGTACGCCATCGGGGGCGGGGTG
>CAZJJQ010000138.1:0-8625 GCA_964546345.1 uncultured Planctomycetales bacterium | reverse complement strand
GCCGGCGGGACCGCGGCCGGCGCGGTGCCGGGCGCCGCGGCGCCGGGCACGTACCGGTACGTCGCGGGCGCGTCCGTGGGACGGGCGCGCACGACGACCTCGCAGGGCTCGAGGCCCCGGAGCCACCGATGGAGCCATCGCGCCTGCGCGAGCGCGCCCGAGGTGGACGACGCCGAGGTCCCTGCGGGGGCGGCCTCGACGCCGAGGATGAGGCGCTGACGGAGCACGAGGGCCTCGAGCTCGCCCCAGGTGGCCCGCTCGTCGGGGGAGAGGGAGGCGCCTCGCGCCTTCCCGGCCCGCAGCGCCTCCTCCTCGCGCCCGAGCGCGTCGCGGAGCGGCTCGAGGTTGGCCTCCGTCCCCTCGCCGCCCACGGCCGCGCGGGCCTGCGTCAGCAGCGTCTCACGGGCGTACCGGAGGCGGCCCTCGGCGCCGTCGTCCGCAGCGAGGGTCGCGCACGCGCACGCGAGGAGCGCGAGCACGAGCCCGGCACGGAACGAAGGGCGGCGCCGCATGACGGCGAAGTCTAGCCGGGGAGCGGCGCCGAGCCCGAAGGCGCTCGGTGGCCCTGCCGAAGGCGGAAGGAGCGCAGCGCCCGAGAGGGAGGACGTCCGCTCGCCACCCGCCGAGGAGGGATCGCTTCGCGGGAGCGACTTCGGCACGCGGAGGGATCGCAGGATCCGCCCGGGCCGCAGGCGCGGCGCCGCCCCCGTTCCCTTCGCGGGCAGCTCGGACGGGCCCCTACCCGTCCGAGACGTCGATGCGGGTCTCGTCGCCCGTGACGAGGCGCACCTCGCGCGGCACGCGCCCGCTCTCGAGCGGCACGTCCACCACGGCGGTGCTCGGCGCGCCCGCGGGCAGCCACGCGCGGTACCGCGCCAGGGTCCTGCCGCCGAGCGTCGTCGAGCCCTCGAGCGTGAACGTCGTGACGCGGTCGCGCAGGCCGCCCAGGCTGCCCGGGAAGAACTTCGCGATCAGCGCGCGCGTGTTCGGCGACAGCGCGGTGCGCTCGCGTTCCGCGGCGAGCATCGGCGCCACGGGCGCGCCCGCGGGCAGGGTGACGAGGAGGCGGGCCTGCCCCGCGACGGGCACGCGCAGGCGGAGGAAGCCGCAGGTGTCGGGGATCCACGCGCCCTGCTGCGGACGGAGGCCGCCGGGCAGCGAGAGCCGCAGGTGGGTCCGCGGGCCCGGGTCGAGGGTGACGACGCCGTTGCCGTCCGTCACGACCGTCACCGGCTCCATCGAGCCCTCCGCGGGCACCACGTCGCCGTCGGGGGTCGCGACGATCCGCATGCCCGCGACCGGCTTGCCGGCGCGGTCCTCGACGCGGAGCCGGATCCGGTCGGCGCGGCGCCCCGCCGTGGGGGCGAGCCCGGGCCGCACGTCGCCGGAGAGCGACTCCATGAACGCGACGAGGTCGGCCACGTCGCGCTCGTCCGCCTTGAAGGGCTTGATCCGCTCGTCGAGCCGCGGATCGGGCGTCGCGCCCTTCACGTAATACCGGACCACGTCCTCCAGCGTCTTGAAGCCGCCATCGTGCATGTAGGGCGGCCGGAGGGCGACGTCGCGCAGCGTCGGCGTCTTGAAGGCGCCCTCGTCGCCGGCGACGCGGGTGAACGGCGCACGCCCCGGGTCGCGCTTCGCGAGCAGGTCGGGGGTGATCGCCCGCGCGACGGTCGTGGTCGGACGGCCGAGCACCATGTGCGCGCTCACGCCGGTGTTGTGGAAGCTCTCGTCGGTGAAGCGCGCCCGCAGGCCGTCCATCCGGTGGCAGGTCACGCAGCCCGCGCGCCCCCGGAACAGCGCGAGCCCGCGGCGCGCGGCCTCCGAGAGGGCCGACCGCTCGCCGGCGACGTAGCGGTCGTAGGCCGAGTCGGTGCTGCGGATCGTCTCGACGTAGGCCTGGATCGCCTGCGCGATGCGCGCGACGGTCACGCGAGGGCTGCCGAACGCGGCCTGGAAGCCGTCGGCGTAGCGCCCGTCCTCCTCGATGCGATCCGCCACCGCGGGCGAAGGGATCGCCTCGCCGTTCCGCCCTGCGGTCGTCGTCGGCCCTTCGCCGTGGGTGAGGATCCGCTCGACGTCCGTCGCCGTCTCCTCGCCCGTCGTGGGCGGCGGCTCCTCCGGGTCGAAGAACGGCGGCGTGGGCGTCGGGCCCGGGGTCGTGGGCGAGCCGCCGTAGCTCGACGGGGCGCCCGGGCGGCGGCTGCGCGCGGACGTGCGCGTGAGGTCGCCGAGCCGCGCCGTCACGAGCTCGGCCACGGTCCTGAACTCGCCGTCCCAGTGGAACGCCTGCCCGTCTGCCGCGTCGAGCAGCGTCTGGCTGTGCCGGCGGGTGCTGGAGAAATCGTCGAAGTTGCGCTTCTTCGGCGACGAGAACCCGTGCGCGGGCTCGTGGCACGACGCGCAGGAGTTGTCGCCCGACTTGCTCACCGCGGGGTCGAAGAAGAGACGTCGCCCGAGCTCGACCCGCGGGTCGCTCCCGAGCGCGCCGCCCCCTTCGGCCGAGCCCGTCCGCAGCACCCCCGCGCACGCGAGCGCGGCGACGACCGCTCCGACCCCCACGAAACGACGGCGGCAATCCATGGCGACCTCCAAGACGAGCCCCATGCTACTGAACGGTTGCATGCGTGGGGGGAATCTCGAATTCCGCCGCCGCGCGCCGCCGGGCTCCCCCCCGGTGCACGGAGCCGTCCGGGGGAGGGCCGGATGGCTCCGTCACCGCCGCCCGGCGGGGACCCCGCCACCCCCCCACTCCCTGGCAAAACCGGCACTCCCGAGGACGGCTGTCCCCGGACGCCGGGGATCCCGAACGCTACCGCGCTCCGGGGGAGCTGGCCGCGCCCGCCGGTCGATGGCGGCGCACCGTTTCCGAGGGCGACTCCCCGAACTGCTCGCGGTACCGCGCCGCGAAGCGCCCGAGGTGCTGGAAGCCCAGGCCGCGCGCGATGGGGCCGACGGCGGCGTCTCCCTCCGCCGCCGCATCGACGAGCGACAGCCGGGCCATGTTGAGCCGCAGCTTGGTGAGGTAGGCGATCGGCGTGAGCCCCAGCTGTTCGTGGAACGCGTACTCGAGCGTCCGTTCGCTCACGCCGGAGACTTGACAGAGGTCGGCGGTGTACACGGCCTCGGCGAGATGGGCCCGCATGTGGGCCTCGGCCGCCAGGAACACCCGGTGGCGGTCGCCGGGCGTCCGCGCCCCGGCGAGGTCGGTGGAGCCGGGGCCGGCCAGGGCGCGCGCCGCGATCCCGAGCCACGTCTCCACGACGGACTCGGCCGTGACCTCGCCGGTCTCGCTCGACGGCGCGCCGCCCGTGCCCCCACCGGCCTCGTGGAGGGCGGAGAGCGCCGCGGTGTCGGCGGGAAGCGTCGGACGCACGAGCGCCTCGCGCGTGGGCAGGTCGATCGCGCGGCCCGTGAGGGCCCGGGTCGCGCGTCGGAGATCGTCCGAGGACAGGTGCAGGTTCGCCCAGCGGAAGCCCTGGGGAGCGTGGCCTTCGAACTCGATGCCTCCGGGCAGCACCACGACGGAGCCGGCCTTGAGCGGGATGCCGTTGAAGAAGCCGCGCCCCGGCGCGTCCACGACGACGACCACGTCCACGGCATCCGGATCCAGCTCACCTCGCGAGCGGATCGCCGCCTCGCTGGTTCCCAGGCTCGCCCCGAGTCCGGGGCGCGGCACGGCCCGGACGATCGTGGTCCGGAACGGCGCCGGCCGCAACAGGAACGCTTCGAAGTTCGGACGGACGAGTGCCCGCTGGAGGGCCTCGATGCTCGTGAACGTGTGCGTCACGAGCGGCGTGCGGGGCAGTCCCGGCCGATGGGGGGCGGGGATGCCCGGCCGCGGCACGACGCGGCCCGGCCGGAGAGAGGAGGGAATCGCAGGAGGGATCGAGTCGTTGTTCATGGCGCGCCTCCCGATCATAGGAGTTGCGCCGAATGGATGATCGGCGGAAATCGGCCACCTTGCGCACAACGGACACGCAAATCGGGTCAACTCGATCTGATTTCGACGACCATCGATGCCATCCCGACCGGCGGGTCGGCGGGCGCGACGCCCCCGGGATCGGGCTGCGGCCGCCCGCCCCGCCGCACGCGCGCTACGAATCCCCCTCGGCGCGCAGCCGGTAGCCGACACCCGCCTCGGTCTCGAAGAGCCGCGGGTGGGCCGGGTCCGGTTCGAGCTTCCGGCGCAGATGGGTCATGTAGACCCGCAGGTACTGGTTCTGCTCGGGGCTCCAGGGTCCCCACACCTCGGCGAGCAGCTGCTTGTGCGTGACGACCCGCCCCGCGTGGGCCACGAGCACGGCGAGCAGCTTGTACTCCGTGGGCGTCAGCTTGACCTCCGTCCCGTCCACCGTGACCCGACGCCGTTCGAGGTCCACGACGAGCGGCCCCGACGCGAACCGCGTGGCCGGCCCCGTGCCCGGCGGCGCCGTCGCGTGCCGGAGCGCCACGCGCATGCGCGCCAGCAGCTCGGGGAAGCCGAAGGGCTTGGTGAGGTAGTCGTCGGCGCCGGCGTCGAGCGCGAGCACCTTCTGCGCCTCCTGGCCCCGGGCGGAGATCACCAGGATGGGCACCCGCGACCAGCCACGCAGCCGTCGGGTGACCTCGAGCCCGTCGAGGTCGGGCAGGCCGAGGTCGAGGAGCACGAGGTCGGGCGCGTACTGCGCCGCGTCGCGGAGCCCCGCCTCGGCGGTGGTCGCCTCCCGCACCCGGTAGCCGTGGGCCGCGAGCCCCGCGGTGAGGAACCGCCGCACGCCCGGGTCGTCCTCGACGACGAGCACGAGCGCGCCGGGCGTCGCGGGGGAGACGCTCACGGCGGGAGGTCCGGGGCCCGAGGGAGGGAGGGGCGGTCGGGTTCGGGAGGTCGGGGGGCGGCGGGGGGCGGAGCCGACGCCCCGTCCGCGGCCTCGGCGGCTTCCGCGGGATCGAGGGAGTCCGCGAGCTCCTCGGGCGGGGCGGGCGGGGCGTCGTCGCGGGGCAACGTGACACGGAAGGCGGCGCCGCCGCCCGGCCGGTTCGTCGCCTGGATGCGCCCTCCGTGCGCGCGCACGATCGCCCGGCACACCGCGAGGCCGAGCCCCGCGCCCTCGACCGGACGCCCGGTGTCCACGCGATGGAACTCCTCGAAGATGCGCTCCTCCTCCCCGGGCGGGATGCCGGGGCCACGGTCGAGGACCGTGATGGACGCTTCCCGCTCGGTGCTGACGAGCCGGATCTCGACGGGCGAGCCGGCGGGCGTGTGCTTGGCGGCGTTCTCGAGCAGGTTCACGACGACCTGCTCGAGCAGCACGCCGTCGATGCGGACGAGCAGGACCTCCCGCGGGAGGTCCAGGCGCACGTCGCGTCCCTCGAGCCGCGGCCGCGTGCGCTGGAGCGCGCTGGCGACCACCTCCTCGAGCGGATACCACTCCTTGCGGACGGCCAACGCGCCGCCCTCGAGCCGGGTCAGGTCGAGCAGGTCGGAGACGAGGCGGCCCAGCCGGTCGCCCTCGTCGCGGATCGACGCGAGCAGCCCCCGACGCGTCGCGTCGTCCATGGCGTCGCCGGCGGAGAGGATCGCCCCCGCCGCCCCCGTGATCGACGCCAGGGGCGTCCGCAGGTCGTGCGACACCGTGCTCAGCAGCGCGCTCCGCATGCGCTCGGTCTCCACGCTGACGCGGGCCGACGCGGCGGTCGCGGCGAGGCCCGCGCGCTCGAGGGCGACGCCGGTCTGCGCGACGAGGGTCTCGGCGAGCTGACGCACCGAGGGGCGTCCGAGCGGCGCCTCGAGCCCGAGCACGCCCAGGGGACGCCCGGAGCCGGAGATGGGCAGGTAGGAGCCGCGGGCAGCGGGCAGCGTCTCGGTGCCCCGGCCCGCGGGCAGCCCGTTCGCGTACACCCAGGCGGCGACGGCCAGCTCCTTGGGGTCGGCCGCGAGGGACGAGGTCGTGCCCGCGACGGCGCGCAGGGCGCCCTCCGGACCGGGCAGGAAGGCCACGCCCACGCCATCTCCCTGGAGGGCCGCCACGTGCGCGACCCCGACCGCGGCGATCGCGTCGGCGTCCGGTGCGTCGGCCAGGGCGCGCGAGGCCTGGTACAGCGCCGCGGTGCGCTGCTCCCGCTCCCGCGCCGCCGCGGCCTGGGCGCGGATGCGCACCGTGAAGCCGCTGACGACGAGCGCCGTGACGAGGAGCACGGAGAAGGTGATGAGGTACCGCGCGTCCGCGACCGCGAACGTGAAGTAGGGGGGGACGAAGCAGAAGTCGAGGGCGGCGACGCTCGCGAGGGCCGCGATGATCGTGGCGCCGCGGGGCAGGCGGTGTGCCGCGAGGAGCACGCCGAGCACGTAGAGCATCGCCTGGTCCGCGAGGGAGGCCCAGCCGCGGATGGGCAGGCCGAGCGCGGTGACGACGGCCACGATCGCGAGGGCCTCGAGCACGGGCCGCAAGCTGCGACGCGCGTCCGTCGGCGCGACGGGACGGCGCGGAGCCCGGCCCCCCGCGCCCCCACCCTCCACGTGGGCCACGAGCACGTCGATCCCCTCCGCCGCGCGCACGAGCCAGTCCACGAGGTTCGGACGCCAGGTCTCGGAGAGGCGCCGCCTCCCGGGACGGCCCACGACGATGCGCGTCACGTCGTTCGCCCGCGCCGCGGCGAGGATCTCGTCGCCGACCCGGTCGCCGCGCACGACCAGGGTCTGTGCGCCGAGGCGGCCGGCGAGGAGCAGGTGGGAGCGCACGCGCGCGCGATCCTCCTCGGACAGGGCGTCGAACGCGGGCGTCTCGACGGAGAGCGCGAGGAACGGGGCCTTGAGCCGCGCCGCCATGCGCGCGGCCGTGCGGACGAGATCGGCGCTCTGCGGGGCCGGCGAGACGGCGACGAGGAGGCGCTCCCGGGCGGCCCACGGGCGCCGGATGCCTTGGTCCTGGCGCCACTCGCTGCCCTCGACGTCCACGCGCTCGGCCGTGCGCCGGAGCGCGAGCTCGCGCAGCGCGATCAGGTTGCCCTTCGTGAAGAAGCGCTCCATGGCCCGCTCGGCCTGGGCGGGGAGGTAGACCTTCCCCTCCTTCATGCGACGGAGGAGGTCGTCGGGCGACAGGTCCACCAGCTCGATCTCGTCGGCGCGGTCGAGGATCGAGTCGGGGACGGTCTCCTGCACCGTGACGCCGGTGATGCCCGCGACGACGTCGCGCAGGCTCTCGACGTGCTGGACGTTGAGCGTCGTGTGGACGTCGATCCCGGCCGCCAGCAGCTCCTCCACGTCCTGCCACCGGCGCGCGTGGCGCGACCCCGGCGCGTTGGTGTGGGCCAGCTCGTCCACGAGCACGAGGGCCGGGCGGCGCGCGAGGATCGCGTCGAGGTCCATCTCGCGCAGGAGGACGCCGCGGTGGTCCACGGTGCGGACGGGGACGCGCTCGAGCGCGCGGGCGAGCGCCTCGGTGTCGGCGCGGCCGTGGGTCTCGACGCAGCCGACGACGACGTCGGTGCCCGCGCGGCGACGCGCGTGCGCCGCTTCGAGCATGGCGTACGTCTTGCCGACGCCGGGCGACGCGCCGAAGAACAGCTTCAGCCGGCCCCGACGCGCCTTCTCGCGTTCGGCGGCGGCGCGCGCCAGCAGGTCCTCGGGGGAAGGGCGGCGGTCGTCGGGCACGGGTAGAGCCTACGCCCTCACCGGAGCCGATCGAGGGCCAGGTTGAGGAGCAGGACGTTCACCCGGGGCTCGCCCAGGAGGCCGAAGGTGCGGCCCTCGACGTGCTCGTCGATCACGGCGAGCACCCGCGCGGGGTCGAGCCCGCGCTCGCGCGCGACCCGTCCGGCCTGCCATCGGGCCGCCGCGGGGGAGACGTGGGGGTCGAGGCCGCTCGCCGAGGCGGTGACCAGGTCCACGGGGATGGGCGCGGGATTGCCGGGATCGGCGGCGCGGAGCGCGGCCACGCGCGCCGCCACCGCCTCGGCGAGCGCCGGGTTCGTGGGGCCCAGGTTGCGTCCGCCCGAGGCCGACGCGTCGTAGCCCGAGGCCGAGGGACGCCCCCAGACGTAGCGGGGGTCGTGGAACGCCTGACCGACGAGCGCGCTGCCGACGACGCGACCGTCGCGGCGGACGAGGCTGCCCGCCGCGGCGTCGGGGAAGACGAGGCGGGCGAGGGCCGTCACGGCGAGCGGGTAGGCGAGGCCGGTGAGCACGGTGAGGAGGGCGAGCGCGGCGAGCGCGGGACGGAGGTGGGCGCGCATGGAGGCACCTCAGACGAGCCGGAGGAGGGTGAGGAGGAGATCGATGGCCTTGATCCCGACGAAGGGGGCGATCAGGCCGCCGAGGCCGTAGATCCAGAGGTTGCGCCGCAGGAGGGCGGCGGCGCCCGCGGGACGGTAGGCGACGCCCCGCAGCGCCAGGGGGATGAGGGCCACGATGATCAGCGCGTTGAAGACGATCGCCGACAGGATCGCGCTCGCGGGCGAGTGCAGGCGCATCACGTCGAGCGCCCCCAGCTCGGGGTACGTGCTCGCGAACGCGGCGGGAATGATGGCGAAGTACTTCGCGACGTCGTTGGCGATGCTGAAGGTGGTGAGCGCCCCGCGGGTCATGAGCATCTGCTTGCCCGTCTCGACCACCTCGATCAGCTTCGTCGGGTTGCTGTCGAGGTC
>CAZJJQ010000137.1:0-8645 GCA_964546345.1 uncultured Planctomycetales bacterium | reverse complement strand
CGCCTTCGTGGCCGGGCGTCCCTTCTTCGCGGCCGGGCTCATCGGGCCTCCTCCTGCGCGAAGGGCAGGGCCTCGCGCCACGCGGTGCGCAGCTCCTTGATCGGGGCCGCGATCACGTCGCGATCGCCGGCGACGCTCCGGATCGTCAGCCTCGGCGCCTCCGTGACGCGACCGGCCGCGCCGACCGGGACTCCGGCGGCCGCCATGTGGCGCTCGAACTCCGCGCCTTGCTCGGCCGGGACCTCCACGAGGAACCGCGTCGTGCTCTCGCTGAACAGGAGCCGGTCGGAGCGGCGAACCGGCCCTGGAACCTTGCCGAGGTCGAGGTCGAGGCCGAGGTCGCCGGCGATGGCCATCTCCGCCGCCGCCACGGCCAGCCCGCCGTCGGAGAGGTCGTGGGCCGCGCGGACGAGGCCCAGGCCGATGGCCGACGAGACGGCGTGCAGGGTCTTGCGCGCGGAGTCCCGCACGACGGGCACCTTCGTGCCCAGCAGGTGGAGGATCCGGTACCACCGGCTTCCGCCGCACTCGTCGAACGTCTCGCCGACCACGTAGACCAGGTCGCCGGCGCGCTTGAGGTCCATGGTGACGGTCTTGCGCACGTCGTCGATCACGCCCATGGCGCTGATCAGGAGCGTCGGGGGCACCACGATGACCGTCCCGTCTTCCGTGCGGAACTCGTTGTTGAGCGAGTCCTTCCCCGACACGAACGGCGTCCCGAAGTGCAGCGCGGCGTCCCGGCAGCCCTCCGCGGCCCGCACGAGGCTGCCGAGCCGATCGGGCTTGTCCGTGCGGCCCCAGGTGAAGTTGTCGAGGATCGCGATGCGGTCGAGGCTCGCGCCCACGGCGACCGCGTTGCGCAGGGCCTCGTCCACGACCGCCCACGCCATGGCGTAGGGGTCCACGTCGCCGAACGCGGGGTTGATGCCGTTCGAGATCACGAGCCCCTTCACGGAGCCGAGCTTCGGCGCGATCACGGCGGCGTCGCTCGGGCCGTCGGCCACGCCGGTGAGAGGCCGCACCACGGCGCCCGCCTGGACCTCGTGGTCGTACTGGCGGATCACCCACTCCTTGCTGCCGATGTCGGGGGTGTGGAGCAGCGCGAGCAGCATGCGCGTCTGGTCGGTGACGTCGGGGCCCATGTACTCGGCCCCGCCGCGGCGCTCGTGCGTGGCCTTGCGGGTCACCTTGGGCAGCCCGTCGTGGAGGAAGGCCATGGAGAGGTCGCCCACGACGGTCTTCCCGTGGCGCAGCACGAGGCGTCCCGTGCCCGTGAACGTGCCGAGGGCGACGGCCTCCACGTCCTCCGCCGCGCAGAGGGCCCGGAAGCGGGGCCACGCCGCGGGCGGCACCGCGGCGACCATGCGCTCCTGCGCCTCGCTGATCCAGACCTCGTCGTAGCGCAGGCCCTCGTACTTGAGCGGGGCCGCCGCGAGATCGACCTCGGCGCCGAGCTCGGCGGCCATCTCGCCGACCGCGCTCGAGAAGCCGCCCGCGCCGCAGTCGGTCAGCGCCGAGAACAGGCCCTCGTCGCGCGCGCGCAGCAGCACGTCGAGGACCTTCTTCTCCGTGATGGCGTCGCCGATCTGGACCGCGCCCGACGACACGGTCTCGCTCTTCGCGTGCAGCTCGACGCTGCTGAAGGTCGCCCCGTGGATGCCGTCGCGCCCCGTGCGCCCGCCGAACGCCACGATCACGTCGCCCTTGCGCGCCGCCTTCGCGATGCGGTCGCGCGGGATCACGCCCACGCACCCGCAGAACACCACCGGGTTGCCCACGTACCGCGGGTCGAACAGGATCGCCCCGTTCACCGTGGGGATGCCCATGCGGTTGCCGTAGTCGCGCACGCCCGAGACCACGCCCTTCATCAGGCGCCGCGGGTGCAGGCACCCCTTGGGCACCCGCTCCATCGGCATGTCGGGGGGGCCGAAGCAGAAGACGTCCGTCGAGGCCACCGGGCGGGCGCCGAGGCCGGTGCCGAGGATGTCGCGGATGACGCCCCCGATGCCGGTCCCCGCGCCGCCGTAGGGATCGATCGCGCTCGGGTGGTTGTGCGTCTCCACCTTCATGCACACGGCGTCGGCGTCGTCGAAGGCGATCACCCCCGCGTTGTCCTGGAACACGGAGAGGCACCACGCCTTGTCGAGCCGTTGCGTGGCCGCGAAGATCGTCTCCTTGAGCAGGTTCCCGTACCGGCGCTTCCCGTCGTCGCCCTCGTACTCGATGGGGCCCGTGAGCGTCTTGTGCTTGCAGTGCTCCGACCACGTCTGGCCGAGCGTCTCGAGCTCGAGGTCGGTGGGCTCCCGGCCGAGGCCGCGGAAGTGCTCCCGGATCGCCGCCATCTCGGCGAGCGACAGGGAGAGGTGGAGCTCCGTCGAGAGCTCGGAGAGCTCCTCGGCGCCGAGCGCCCGGATCGGGACCTCCCGCCGGACGGGGGCGACGGCGGTCGGCTCCGGGAAGCGCCAGGCGGTCACCGTGCCGAGCGCCACCTCCTCGATGACCTCGTTGCCGAGCGCGCGCACGGCCGCGGCCAGCAGGGGGTCGGGGGCGCCGGCCGCCGGGGCCGGCACACCCTTCACCCAGAAGGTGCGCGCCGTCTTCACGCGGCCCACGCGGAGTCCCAGCCCCCGCAGGGTCGTCCGCGCGCTCTCCGCCTCGGCGTCCGTCACGCCCGCCTTGCGCAGCACCGTCACCGCGCGGGCCCCGTCCGTCTCCGCGCCGTGGACGCTCCGGTCCACCGCCACGCGGTCCATGACGGGGTCCGCGAGCACCTCCGCGGCCGCGCGCGCGAGGTCCTTCGCGGTCAGGTCCCCCTCGAGGAAGAAGGTCCGCACGACGCGGGCGTCCGTCGCGCCCGCGGCGCCGGCGGCCAGGAGCTCGTGGACCGCCTCCTTCCCGGCCGGGTCGATCTGGTCCGGCTTCAGGGCGATCTCGATCCGGTGGACCGGGAGGGGCGCGCGGGGCTTGCGGGGCCGTCCGGCGGGGGGCCGGGACGCGGCGGGGGAAGGGCGGAGCTTGCCCGGGAGGGGGGGGGCGGCGGGGGCCGGCTTCCGCGTCTTCGCCTTCCCGCGCGGCTTCGACGGTTCGGAGGCCTGGGTTCGGGGCTGACGTGCGGGCTTGCGGGTGCGCTTGGACGGGGCGGGCATGGGGGGGCCAGAATGACCCAACCCCTTGGCGCGCGGGCATTTCCGCTGGTCATGCCGGGATAACCCCGCCTTATCCGGTCGTGGCCCCGCCTCCGATCGGGTAGGATCCCGTCGCAAGCGTGGAGGCTCCCCGGCTGGTCCCCGGGAGGCCCCCCTTGCCGTGCGTACCGGCCTCCGGCTCCGATCTTCTCCCCCCCCGAAACGGGCCCGCTGCCCGCGTCCTTTCCTCCCGAACCGGGCCCACGGCCCCTGTCGGGTGCTCCGCAGGACGCGTCGTTCGCGCGTGCCCCCGAGGCGTTGCCCCATGGGCGAACCGATCCGACCGACCAACAAGACCGACCTCTCGACGTGCCTGCCCTTCGAGCGGCCGGTGTTCGAGCTCGAGCGCAAGCTCGACGAGCTGATGGCCCTGTCCGACGCCACCTCGATGCACCTCAACGGGGAGCTCCGTCCCCTCCTCGAGAAGCGCGACCGGATGCTCGTGGAGGCCGTGGGCCGCCTGGGCCCCTGGGAGCGGGTCCAGATCGCCCGCCACCCCCGGCGCCCCCAGTTCCGGGACTACGCCCTGGGGGAGTCCGGCCGCCCCGGCCTCCTCGACGAGTGGATCGAGCTCAAGGGGGACCGGCTCTTCGGCGACGACAAGGCCATCTCGACCGGGTTCGCCCGGCTGGGGCCCTACCGATTCCTCCTCATCGGGCACCGCAAGGGCCGGGAGATGAAGGAGACGCTCGCGAGCAACTTCGGTTGCGCCCACCCCGAGGGGTACCGCAAGGCGCTCCAGAAGATGAAGCTGGCCGAGCGGTTCGGCCTGCCCATCGTGACGCTGATCAACACGCCGGGCGCCTATCCCGGCATCGGCGCGGAGGAGCGCGGGCAGGCCTGGGCCATCGCCGAGAACATCCTCGAGATGAGCGCCCTGCGCGTCCCGACGCTTTGCATCGTGATCGGCGAGGGGGGCAGCGGCGGGGCCCTGGGCATCGGCGTGGGCGACCGCGTCCTCATGCTCGAGCACTCCTACTACTCCGTGATCTCGCCCGAGGGGTGCGCCGCGATCCTCTGGAAGAGCGGCGACAAGGCGGCAGAGGCCGCGCGGGCCCTGCGCCTGACGAGCGAGGACCTGCTGCGGCTGAAGGTGGTGGACGAGGTGGTCCCGGAGCCCCTCGGGGGCGCGCATCGTGACCCGGCCGCCATGGTCGCGACCCTCAAGGAGACCCTCCTCCGCCATCTGAAGGAGCTGACGGAGATGGACCCGGAGGAGCGCCTGGCGGCGAGGTACGCCAAGCTGCGCACGCTGGGCAACGGCCTGGCGCCGCTCGATCCGCCGCCCCCGGCCCAGGAACCGGTGGGCGTGCCGCCCGCGCCGGCGGCCCCGGCGCCCACGGCGGGGAAGAAGAAGTAGGGGATCCGGACCGGGGGCGGCGAGCCCCAGCCCCCCCCTCGTTTCACCCGGCTCGTGCGCCCGGGAACCGGTTCCCCGCGCCGAGCCCGGGTGGCGTCCCGGGGGCGTCCCCTCCCCACGCCCCCGCTCCCCCCGGTCTCCCGGCGCCCTCTCCCTCCCCCCCCGGGCCGTTCCCCTGTCCCCTGGGCGCGCGCCGCGCGGAACCCTTCGTGCGGGTGGATCGTCCATCTTCCTGGTTCGGCGTCCCGGTTGGAGACCCCCATGCGTCGTCCTGCCCTCGTCCTGTCCCTCGGGTTCCTCGTCGGCGGCGGAGCGGTGCTGCCGTTCCACGGCGTCCTGTTCGCGGGCGATCCGCCCCCCCTCACCGCAGAAGAGCAGACGCGGGTGAAGCAGCGGATCGAGGACTTGGCGTCCGCCGACTTCCGTGTCCGCGAGGCGGCCACGAAGGACCTGATCGAGATGGGGGAGAAGGCGCGGGGCGCCCTGACGGAGGCCATGAAGTCGGACACCCCGGCGGTGCGTTTCCGCGCGGAGCAGATCCTCCAGCGGCTCGACGGAACGGCGAAGGAGCGCCCCCTCGACGACGGCACGCCCGCGCCGAAGCCGAACGACGGGCGCGGCGCCGGGCGGCGCGGCGGGCTGTTCGGCGGCGGGCCCGGGTTCACCGACGAGCAGTACGACGCGTGGATGGCGCAGGTCGAGCAGCGCATGAAGGAGCTCGAGGAGCGCATGCGGCGGGCGTGGGACCAGGACGGCGTTCCGGGCGGCCTCGGCTGGACGCCGTGGTTCGGGAACGGGGGTTCGTTCCCCAACGGACTCGACCTGTTCGGCGGGCGGCGCGCGGCGACGCTGCGCGTGGACGGCGGCGAGCTGCGCGAGACCCCGCGGGGAGCGAGGCTCGTCCTCACGGACGCGGGCGTGGACGGTCGGCCGCTGACGACCACGTACGAAGGGGCGAGCCTCGAGGCGATCCTCTCGGCGAACCCGGCGCTGCGGGAGAAGGCCGCCGTGAAGGCCCTGCTCGAGAAGAAGGCGACCCTCGAGAAGGAACGGGAGACCCGCGAGGCGGGCCGTCGAAACCCGTTCGCCCCCGGCTCCGGCGGCACGATCGTCGGGGGTCAGGCGCGGTCGGTGCAGATCCGCAGCGAGAACGGGAAGACCTCGGTGACCATCACCCAGACGGGGCCCGACGGGAAGCAGGAGACGAAGACGTACGAGGGCGCCGATCTCGAGACCATCAAGCGCGAGCATCCCGAGATCGCGGACATGCTCGGTGGCTTCCAGATCCACGTGAATCGGTTCGGCGATCCGGCGGGGCCCGGCGGCGGGCGTCCCGGCTTCGTGCCCTTCCCGCCCCCGACGCCCGGCCTCGGCGGCACGCTCGACGACGAGCCCGACGCGTTCCTCGGCGAGGCGAGGACCGGTCCCTTCGGGCTGGCCCTCGGTCCCGTGGGCGACGCGCTGCGCGCCCAGCTGGGCATCGAGGAGGGCCACGGCGCCCTCGTGATGGCGGTCCGGGAGGGGAGCGAAGCCGAGAAGCTCGGCCTCAAGGTCTTCGACGTGGTCACCACGGTGAACGGCACGCCGATCGACTCGTTGGACCGGGTCGGCTCCCTTCTGCGGGGCCTGGACAAGGACGCAGCCTTGACGGTGGACGTGCTTCGTGGCGGCAAGACCACGACGCTGAAGCGGTAGACGTCTCGCGGAAGCGGAGCCGCCGCGCGGGAAGCCCCCGCGCGGCGGCGTCGCGTTCGTCGGCCTCGGAGCCTCCCCCGTGTCGCAGGCGTTCGCCCCCCGTCCCTCCCGCGCGCCGCGGCGAGGGGCGACGTCGCCCCGGAGTTCAGTGCTCGCCCTCCTCGCGCTCGGCGCCGGGGTCCTCGGGCCCGTGGGCTTCGGATCCGCAGGCCATGCATGGGGCCCCGCCGCACTCCGGACCGCTTGGAGCGCGCCCGAGGATCCGGCGGCGGAGGCGGAGCGGGTCCGCGAGCTCGCGTTGGCCATCGATCGCGAGAGCCCGAAGGCGCGCGCGGCGTCGGCGGGCATCCTGGCCGCGCGGACCGACGTGCCGATCCCCGCGTGGATCGCCGCCGCGAAGGCCCTCGGGCCCCGCGGGACGGCGCCCGAGCCCGGGCGGAGGACGGAGGACGTGGACCTGCCGGTGCTCGACCGGATGGAGCGCACGAGCCTCGAGGTGCACGTGCCGAAGGGGTATGCGCCGGGTACGCCGGCGCCGTTGATCCTGGCGTTCCATGGAGCGGGAGGGCGCGGGGCGGACGCGATGGAGGACTGGGCGGGGGCCGCCGACGCGATCGGGGCCCTGCTCGTGGCGCCGACGGAGGCCGGCCCGAACGACGGATACCACTTCTCGCCGCGGGAGCGGGCCGCGGCCCTCGCGGCGCTGCGCTGGGCGCGCCGACGGTTCGACGTGGACGAGGACCGCATCTCGTTCGTGGGCACGAGCCGCGGGGGCCACCTGACGTGGGACCTCGGGCTGAGGCACCCCGACCTCGCGGCCGCCCTGGTGCCCGTGCTGGGGGCGCCGCGCGTCACGAACCTGCGCAACGAGAACAACCTGCGGCTCCTCGAGAACGTCGTGGACGTGCCGATCCGGGACCTGCAGGGCGAGCAGGACGACCCCCGGGCCGTCGGGAACGTGAAGCTCGCCTTCGAACGGCTGGCCGCGTGGAAGGCCCGGGACGCGAGGCTGCTGCTCGATCCCGGGCGGGGCCACGACGCGGACCTGTCCGTCGTGGACTGGAAGGCCTTCCTCGGCGGCGTCGTGCGGGCGCCGGACGCGCCCCACGTCCTGCTGCGGGCGACGGGACCGGCGAGGGCGCGGTGGGTGGAGATCCTCGCGGTGGACGGGACCGTGGGGGAGGAGGTGGCGCCGCCCCAGCCGTCGGGCTGGGACCGGATGGACGACCTCGCGAAGCGCCGCTTCATCGCGGACGCGGCCGACAAGCGCACGGCGCGGCTGGAGGCGACCCGGTCGGCGCCGGGGCGCTTCGAGGTGAGGTCGCGGGGCGTCGCACGATTCCGGCTGCTCCTCGCCGAGGGGAGCTTCGACCCTGCGCAGCCCCTCCAGGTGCTCTGGAACGGGAGGTCGGTCGCGAAGCGCGTCACGCCCTCGAAGGCGGTGCTCCTCGCCGACGTCGTGGAGCGTTTCGATCGCCGGTTCCTGCCCGTCGCCGAGCTGGTCGTGCCGTAGGCGTCCGTCGTGTCGCCCCCTGGGGATCGCGCCTGGGGGGGCCGACACCTGCCGGTCGAGCCCTCGGGTGGGCGGTTCGGCCCCCGCCGCCCCCCTCCTCCTCGGGCGCGTCCTACTTCCCCGTGGCGCCGATCTCCTTGAGCGCCTTCATCGCCAGGTCCTTCACCGTGAAGGACTTGTCGCTCTCCGCCGCCGTCTGCAGCGCGAAGACCGCCTTCGGGCTCTTCGTGTGGCCGAGCCCCGCCGCGGCGGCGCCGCGCACGCGGGTGTTCTTGTCCTCCTTGAGCGTGAGGAGGAGGCGATCGAAGGACTCCGGCGTGAAGAGATACCCGAGGGCCTCGATCGCGTTGGCGCGGATCGTGTCCCGTTTGTCGTCGGCGAGCCGGTTCACGGTCGCGATGACCTCCGGGTTGCCCGGGCTCGTCTTCGCGAGCGTGAGGGCGATGGCGCCCTGGACCTCGATCTTGACGCGCGGGTCCACGATGGCCTCGAGGAGGGGCGCGACCGCGCGCTCGTCCTTGGCGTCGGCCAAGGCCTGGACCGCCGTCTGCTGGACGAGGAAGTCCGGGCTGCGGACGCCGACGGGGCCGCAGATGAACCGGATGGACGGAGCGCCGCCGATCTTGGCCAGGGCCTTGAACACGTAGGAGAGGTACTCCTGGTTCTTGTTGCCGGTCGCGAACTGCATGAGGGCGTCGCGGGCCGCACGCGTGCCGACGCCGCCGAGCTGCTCGATGCTGGCCTGCACCATCTCCTTGTTCTTCTCGGCGCGCAGGCGCTTGAGATGGCTCTTCAGCTCGACGTCGTACTTCGCCTGCTCCTCGGGCGTCATCTCCGGCTCGGGCGGCGGCGCCGCGGGGGCGGCCTTCTGCTCGTCCGCCCGGGCCGGCGG
>CAZJJQ010000136.1:0-8692 GCA_964546345.1 uncultured Planctomycetales bacterium | reverse complement strand
GAGGGCCGCCCGGACGGGGCCGAGGACTCGGGGGGGCGGCGGGGGCCGGGACGCTCGTCACCGGCGCAGTCTACGGCGTGGTCCCGGGGTACCGTCTCTCCGGCCCTCACGCCCATCGGAGGTCGTCCATGGCCCGCCCGTCCGCCCGTCGCCGCGTGCCCGTTCTCGTCCTCGCGTTCGCCTCCCTCCTCGGTGCCGCATCGCTGTCGGCCGAGGACCTGGACCCGGCGAGGCTCTTCGACAGCGCGAAGCAGCACCACGCGGCGAAGCACTACGGTCGGTGCATGGCCGACCTGCAGGTGCTCGTCGGCGAGATCGGCCGGCTCCGCGTCGAGGCGATCAAGGCGCTCTTCCCCGACGCCCCGAGCGGGTTCACCGCGGAGGAGGCGGAGGGCACGACCGTCGGCGGGCTCGCGGTGCTCGGCGCGGGCACGCAGGTGAAGCGGACCTATCGGCGGGACGAGTCCTCGCTCGAGGCCACCATCTGGGCCGACGCGGGCCTCGCCCTCCAGGGCTTCCAGATGCTCCTGCAGAATCCCGCCCTCCTCGGGGACGGGCGGCAGATGGTCACGGTGAAGGGCCGCAAGGCGCTGCTCGAGTACGACAAGGAGGCCAAGCGCGGAACCCTCACCGTGGTGCTCGGGAGCGTGGGCGGGATGGTCCAGCTCACGGGCGCCGAGTTCGCGAAGGACGAGCTGGTGGACAGGCTCGGGGGCGCGTTCGACTTCGACCGGATCGAGAAGGAGCTCGCGAACTGAGCCTGACTCGCCCGCGAGCGACGAGGCCGTGGGGACCCTGCGCGGGAGACCCCGCCGGGCGGCGAGTACGATCCTCGCGGTGAGCGAACCCCGCGCCCCCGACATCCACCCGGAGCTCGCTGCGAAGGCCGCGCGCCTGCCGTCCGCGCCCGGGGTCTACGCGTTCCGGGACGTCGGCGGGCGCACGCTCTACGTCGGCAAGGCCGGCGACCTGCGGGCCCGCGTGCGCACCTATCTCGCCGGCCGCGACTCGCGGCCCCTGGTGCGCCTGTTCCTGCGCCGGGCCGTGGACGTGGACGTCGTCGTCACGAAGTCGGCGGCCGAGGCCCTGCTGCTCGAGAACACCCGCATCAAGGCGGAGCTGCCGCCCTTCAACCTGCGGCTGAAGGACGACAAGGCCTACCTCGTGGTGCGCGTGGACCGCTCCCACCCGTTTCCCCGCCTCCGGCTCGTGCGCCGCATCGCAAGGGACGGCGCCACCTACTTCGGGCCCTTCGCGAGCGCGAAGGCCGTGCGCCGCACCGTCGCGTTCCTGCGCACCCTCTACCCGCTGCGGTCGTGCTCGGATCGCGAGCTCCTCGAGCGCGAACGACCCTGTCTCTACCATCAGATGGGACGGTGCGCGGCGCCCTGCGTGGACAAGATCGGCCGCGAAGCGTACGCCGAGCTGCTCGAGGGCACCCTGGCGGTCCTCCGCGGGCGGGACGACGGACTGGCGGCTCGCCTGGAGGCGGAGATGGGCCGGGCCTCCGACGCGCTCGAGTTCGAGCGCGCCGCCCTGCTGCGGGACCGGCTCGAAGCCCTCCGCGAGTCCGTCGCCCGCCAGGAGGCCGTCCACACCGACCTGGAGGACCGCGACGTGCTCGCGGTCGCGCGCGGAGACGCCGTGGCCGTGGTCGCCGTCGCGTTCGTCCGCGACGGGCACCTCGTGGCCACCCGCACCTACCCGCAGCGGACGCTGCTCCCGCGCAAGGACGTGCTGACGGGCTTCCTCGCCCAGTTCCACGCGGGGGGCAAGATCGTGCCGGCGGAGATCCTCGTGGAGGAGGAGCCCGACGACGTGCCCGGGCTCGAGGACGTGCTCTCCTCGCTGCGGGGCGCCCGTGTGGCCGTGCGCGTGCCCAAGCGCGGCGCGCTGCTCTCCCTGCTCGAGACCACCCGCAAGAACGCCGAGCTGGCCCTCGCCGAGGTGGACGCCGCGGCCCGCGACGCCGCGGCGGGGCTGCGTGCGCTTGCGGACCGCCTCGGCCTCGCGTCGCCGCCGCATCGCATCGAGGGCTACGATCTGTCGCACACGTCCGGGCACGAGCCCGTGGCGGCCATGTCGGTGCTCACCGAGGGGGTGGCCGACCCCTCCTCGTACCGACACTTCGCGGTGAAGGAGGCGGGGGGCGGCGACGACTACGCCGGCATGGCCGAGATCCTCCGTCGCCGCTTCGAGGCCGCGGAGGAGCTCGGGTCGCTCCCCGACCTCGTCCTGATCGACGGAGGGCCCGGGCAGGTGGACGCGGCCCTCGGCGCGATCCGCGGCCTCGGCCGGGTCCCGCCGCCGCTGATCGGCCTCGCGAAGGCGCGACGCGCCGGCGGCGCGACGACGCGCGAGCGCATCGTGCTTCCCGGCCGCGCGGAGCCCCTGGTGCTCGAGCCCGACGACCCGGCGCTCCGCCTGCTCGTGCGCGTGCGCGACGAGGCCCACCGGTTCGCAGGACGCTACCAGCGTCGGCGCCGGAGCGCCGCCCTCACGGGCACGGAGCTCGACGCCATCCCCGGTCTGGGCCCCAAGCGCCGGGTCGAGCTCCTCCGGCGGTTCGGCAGCGTCGAGGGCATCCGCGCCGCGGCGTTCGAGGACCTCTCGGCGGTGCCCGGGATCGGCGAGCGGACGGCGCGCGAGATCCGCGAGCGGCTGGAGGCATGACGCCGGAAAGGAGTCCGGCGGGAGGTGGGGGGGCGGCGGGGGGAGAGGGCCGCGGGCACCCCGGTCCGGCGACGGTGGAGACGCGTTGCGGGCGTCGGCGGGCCGCGCCTCGACCGCGGCCGCGGTTCCCGTTCGTGCGGTGGCGCGCCGCGAGTACCTTGCGCCGCATGACGCCCCCGCTCCCGCCCGCCGTCCACCCGAACCCGACGGCCGCCATGTCCCTCCTGTGGGTCGCCGTGGGCATGACGGTGCCCGGGCTCCTCATGACGCTGTTCGGCTTCCACCCGAGCGAGGCGCCCCTCCTCGGCCT
This sequence comes from uncultured Planctomycetales bacterium, assembly GCA_964546345.1. Taxonomy (GTDB): domain Bacteria; phylum Planctomycetota; class PLA2; order PLA2; family JAEUHO01; genus JAYTCP01. The sequence continues at coordinate 5,709 of CAZJJQ010000136.1, read as the reverse complement.
GGCCACCTACGGCATGGGGATCGTGGCGGCGGCCTTCCTGCTCACGTGGGCCGCCGAGGTCGCCGAGGCCGACATGGGCTCGGGGCTCGCGGTCGTCTTCCTGGCCCTGGTGACCGTGCTGCCCGAGTACGCGGTGGACATGAACCTCGCGTGGAGCGCGGCGACCGAGCCGGCGCGCCGTGCCGAGGCGCTCGCGAACATGACGGGGGCCAACCGGCTCCTGATCGGCCTCGGATGGCCGATCGTGGCGCTCCTGATCTGGTATCGGGAAGGGCGGAAGGGTGTGGACCTCGATCGGGACCGGTCCGGCGACGTGGTGTGGCTCGGCATCGCGACGCTGTACAGCCTCGTGATCCCGTTCAAAGGGACCATCGCCTGGTACGACGCCGCGATCCTGTTCCTGGTCTACGCGCTCTACGTCCGCGGCTCCGCAAAGAGCGGCGGCGGGGAGGACGCCGACGACGGCCACGACCTCGTCGGGCCTCCCGTGGTCATGGCACGCTGGTCGAAGCCGAAGCGCCGACGGTGGACCACCCTCCTGTTCGTCTGGAGCGCGGGTGCGATCCTCGCCTCCAGCGAGCCGTTCGTGGCGTCGCTCGAGCACGCGGGGGACAAGCTCGGGATCCCCCGCACCCTGATGATCCAGTGGCTCGCGCCGCTCGCCTCGGAGGCCCCGGAGTTCGTCGTGGTGATCCTGCTCACCCTGCGCGGCCGGGCCGCGCTCGGCCTCGGCGCCTTCATCTCGAGCAAGGTGAACCAGTGGACGCTGCTGGTGGGGGGGATCCCGATCGCGTACGGCCTCTCGAGCCTGGTGCACGGGCAGGGCTTCGCGCCCTCGATGCCCATCGACGGCCACCAGGTGGAGGAGCTCCTGCTCACCTGCGCCCAGGGGCTCTACGCGACCGCGGCCATCGCCGACCTCCGCTTCTCCCTCGGGCAGGCGCTCGCGATCCTCGGCCTGTTCCTCGTCCAGTTCGTCGGGAGCCTCCTGCTCGCCCGATTCGGCGGGGAGGCCTACCTCGCGCCGTTCCACAACGCGCTGTCGATCCTCTACGGCGTGCTCGCGCTCGAACGCTTCTTCACCCAGCGGCGGGACGTGCGCCAACGGCTCCGGGACGAGTTCCACGGCGTCCCCCCGGTACCGGCCGCGGTCACCCCGCCGGCGGTCCGCGGCGGCGCCGGCTCCCCCGACGAGAGCGACGCGTAGCGCGCGGGCGAGCCCTCACGCCGGCTAGCCGCGGGGGTGGGCCTTCCGGTGCACGCCCTTCAGCCGGTCGCGATCGACGTGCGTGTAGATCTCGGTGGTCGTGACGTCGGCATGCCCGAGCATCTCCTGCACGGCGCGGAGGTCGGCGCCGCCCGCGAGCAGGTGGGTGGCGAACGAGTGCCTCAGGACGTGGGGCGAGAGGGGACCCGCAACCCCCGCCACGGCCCCCCGCTCCCGGAGCAGGCGGAAGACGCGGTGGCGGTCGAGCGGCTGCCCGTTTCGGGAGAGGAACAGACGGTCGCTCGCGCCGGGCCGGCACCGCGGCCGGCCGTTGGCGAGCCAGGCGCGCACGGCCTCCCGCGCGGCGCCTCCCAGGGGCACCCACCGCTCCTTCCTGCCCTTCCCGACGCATCGGACGAACCCGTCCTCGAGCCGGAGATCCTCGATCCGCCATGCGCACGCCTCGGAGACGCGGGCCCCCGCCGCATAGAGGCACTCGAGCAGGGCGCGGTCCCGCAGCGCCAGCGGGTGGCCGGGGGGGCGTGCCGACCCGGTCTCGACGAGCCGGTCCACCGCGCCCCTGGACAGCACCTTCGGCAGGGCCTTCGGGCGGCGGGCCGCGGGCAGGCCGGCGGTCGGATCGAGGGGAAGGGGGACCAGCGAGCGACAGAATCGGACGAAGCTGCGGAAGGCGGCCAGTCGGCGTGCGGTCGAAGCCGGCGCCCGTCCCCGGCTGCGGTCCTGGTGCAGCCAGTGCAGCAGTCCGTCCCGGGTGAAACGCTCCACCCCGGCCCGCTCCCTCGACGGGAGGGCACCGATCACGGCGAGAACGTCCCGTTCGTAGGCCTCGATCGTGTGGGGGGACGCCCCGACCTCCACGCGGAGGTGGTCGAGCCACGCGGCGACGGCCTCGTCCGGAGCCAAGCCCATAGGTGGGGCTTCGGACCGGGAGGGGGCGACCTGAATCCCCCGGGGGCCGCCGGGTTCGCGGCGATGGGCAGCGTCCGATCCCAAGGGTCAGGGGCACCCACGCCGTTCGGCCCTCGTTCGTTGACCCGCCCCTGGGGGGCGAGTATCCTCCTGCCAACCTGGCACGCCGGGCCCCGGGAGAACGGATGCCGAAGCGCAAGAGAGTCGCAACCTCTTCGGAGGCAAAGAGTTATGCCTCCGACTCCAAGTCCGCCCAGCGCGGTGCGGGGGGAGGTTCCGTCCGGAAGCCCGTTCCTCCGAGCAAGGGGGCCTCCCCCGGTCTGCCGTCGGGGACTCCGGGGGGGGGCGGCGCCCCGACGGGGCGGGTCCCTGCGAAGTCCCCCGGTGACTCCCCCCGCCCCAGCGGGTCCCAGGGAGCGAAGGCCGGGACAAAGCCGGGGGCCAAGTCGGCGGGGACCCCGACCTCCGGGGCCACGAAGGGGAGCCCGACCGCGGTTTCCAAGGTGCCGGCGAACGGTTCAGGCCCCGGCGCCAAGCCGGCGGCGGGGTCGGCCCCCAAGGGGGCGAGTGTGCCGCCGAAGAAGGGGACGACCACCGCCCCACCGGCGCCGGGGGGGCGGGCCGGCAGTCCCACCGCCGCGCCCGGGACGGGTTCGGCGTCCGCGGCTGCCCCCGGGGGGGGGGCCAGGCCGGCGGGGAAGGTGCTCTCGGGGAAGCCGTCGAAGAAGGCGGCCTCCGACGCCCCTCCGACGCCCGCCGTGCCTCGCAAGTATCCCAAGGGGGGGCCGACCAAGGCCGAGCTGCGGAAGTACCGCGCCCGCCTGCTCGAGCTGAGGCAAGGCCTGCTCGCCAGCAGCAAGGACCTGGCGGCGGAGGCGCTGAAGTCCCCGAGCTCCGAGTTCACGGTCGATCGGACTCCGGACAGCGGGGCGGACAACTACGAGCAGGACTTCAGCCTGCAGCTGCTGGAGGGGGAGGCCGCCCAGCTCGCCGACATCCGCGAGGCGCTGCTCAAGATCGACGGGAAGGTGGAGCTGCCCTACGGCATCTGCGAGGCGTGCTCGGACACGGATCGGCGGCTCTGCGAGACGTGCCCGTGGATCCCCCCGAGCCGGCTCGACGTGATGCCCCACGCCCGCCTGTGCGTCCAGACCAAGGAGATCGAGGAGCGCAAGAAGCAGCGCTGATCGGCGTCGGAGGGGCGAAGGCACCCGGCACCGAGCCCGGGACGTCGCCGAATCCGGTTTCCTGCCCCCCCCCGCGCGCCTCGTGCGGCATGCTGTGCCGCTCCCCGTCCCGGCGTACCCATGACCGATGCCCCTTCCGTCCCGCGCAGCCGCCGACTCAAGGTCCTCGCGATCCTGATCGTCGTCCTCGGCGTCGCCGCCGATCTCTGGACGAAGGCGGACATGCAGCAGCGGCTCGGCATGAGCCCCGACCAGCCCCACGGCTCGGAGCGGGAGATCTCCGTGATCGCGGGCTTCTTCAAGCTGGCGGGCAACTGGAACACCGGGGTCACGTTCGGCATGGCGGCGGGGTGGACCCAGCCGATCCTCCTGTTCACGTGCGCCGCCTGCCTCGGCATCCTCGCGTGGCTGCTGTTCACCCGGAGCCCCAGCCGGGCGCTCCACGTCGCGCTCGCCCTGATCCTCTCCGGCGCCCTCGGCAACCTCTACGACCGCTGGACCTGGCACAAGGTCCGCGACTTCCTCGTCGTGTACTGGAAGGATCCCTCGATCTGGCAGTGGCCCGCGTTCAACGTCGCCGACTCCCTGATCGTGTCCGGGGTCGTCCTGATCCTCTGGCTCGAGCTGTTCGGTCGGCGCAGCGAGCCGGCGAGGGCCTCGTGAGCGCCGCCGCGTCCGCGGGACGGGAGGGGCTGCCCCAGGTCGATCCCGCCGCGATCGACCTGCGGGTCCGCCTCGGCCGGCTGACGCTCGAGAACCCGGTGATGACGGCCTCGGGCACCTACGGCAAGGGCCTCGAGTTCCGCTCCTTCTATCCCGTCGAACGACTGGGTGCCGTGGTCGTCAAGACGATCACGACCGAGCCCCGCGCGGGCAACCCGCCGCCGAGGCTCGTCGAGACCGCGGGCGGGCTGCTCAACAGCATCGGGCTCGAGAACCCGGGCATCGACGAGTACGTCCGCGTGTACCTGCCCCTGCTCCGCACGCTCCGGTGCCCCGTCGTGATCAACATCGCCGGGCACGACGTGGACGACTTCGCCGCCCTCGCGGCGCGGCTCGACCCGGAGCCCGGCATCGCCGGGCTCGAGCTCAACATGTCGTGCCCGAACGTCGCGCACGGGATGGACTTCTCGACCTCGCCCGACGCGGCCCGTGCCGTGGTCTCCGCCGTGAAGGGGAGGACCGGCCTGCCCCTCATCGCCAAGCTCTCGCCGAACGTCACGGACGTGCGCCCGATCGCGAAGGCCGCCGTCGAGGCGGGCGCCGACGCGGTGTCCCTGATCAACACCTTCCTCGGGATGGCCGTCGACTGGCGCCGCCGCGCGCCCATCCTCGGGCGCGGCGTCGGCGGGCTTTCGGGTCCCGCCATCAAGCCGCTCGCCCTGCGGATCGTCCGCGACGTCTCGAAGGCGATCGACGCGCCGGTGATCGGCATCGGCGGCATCGCCACGGCCGACGACGCGATGGAGTTCTTCCTCTGTGGCGCGTCCGCGGTGCAGATCGGGACCGCGAACTACTACATGCCGACCGCGGCCATCGACGTGCTCGACGGCCTGCCGCCTCGGTTCGCGGTGCTGAAGGCGACGCGCCTCGCCGACGTCGTCGGCACCCTCCGCCCGCCGATCACGGGCTGACGGACCGTGAAGGAGCCCCCATCGGGCTGGTCAGGGCTGCTCGCCAAGCCGCGTGCGGCGCGGCGGCCCGCCACGGACGCGCCGACCCGGCGGCGTCCGTCCGCGGTGGGGGGGCGAAGGTCCTCCCGAAGCCGGCCCGGCGACGGACCCGGGTGGTGGCGGCCCGACGTGCTGGGCTCCGAGGGGAGGTCGGCAACCCGTCGGGGGGCCCCGAGAGCGGGTCGGGGCCGGTGGTCCGGCGCTGCCCGTGCGAGGCCCCCGCGCCGGCGCTTCGCGCCCTCGCGACGCCTCGCCCGAGGCGACGCTCGAGGAGGCCCGTCCAACGGAGGCCCCTCCCCGTCCGCGTGCTAGCGTACGGGTTTCCCCGCCTCTCGGCGCGAGATCCGACGGATGCCGGAAACCGGTAACCTCCTCAAGCACCTCTTCGGCTCGAAGAACGAGCGGATGGTCAAGTCCATCCTCCCGATCGTCGCCCGTGTGAACGCCCTCGAGCCGACCATGGAGGGCCTCTCCGACGCCGCGCTGCGCGCCAAGACCGCGGAGATCCTCGCGCGCCTCGGCAAGGGGGAGACCCTGGACGCCCTCGTGCCGGAGGCCTTCGCGGCGTGCCGCGAGGCGAGCAAGCGCACGCTCGGCCTGCGGCACTTCGACGTGCAGCTGATCGGGGGCGTCGTCCTCCACAAGGGGATGATCGCCGAGATGGTGACCGGCGAGGGCAAGACCCTGGTGGCCACCCTGGCGGTCTACCTCA
>CAZJJQ010000135.1:0-8724 GCA_964546345.1 uncultured Planctomycetales bacterium | reverse complement strand
GAAGTCCTCGTCGGCTCCGCCGCATGGCTCGCGGGCGCCGGCATCGACGTCGAGGCACTCGCTCCCCTCGCGGACGCGCACGCGCGCGCGGGGCGGACGCCGCTGCTGGTCGGCGCCCTAGAGTCCCGCGGGCCCCGCGCCCTCGGCGTCCTGGCCGTCGAGGACCGCGTGAAGCCCCACGCGCGCGCCGCGATCGACCGCCTGCGCGCGTCCGGCCTCCGCGTCGGCATCGTCAGCGGCGACCGGGTCGAGGTCGCCGAGGCGGTCGCGGGTCAGCTGGGCATCGACCGTGTCCTCGCCGGCGTCCTCCCCGCCGCCAAGGCCGACGAGGTCGCCCGCCTGCAGGCCACGGGCGAGCGCATCGCCTTCGTGGGCGACGGGGTCAACGACGCCGCCGCGCTCGCCGAGGCGCACCTCGGCATCGCCCTCGGCGCAGGCTCCGACGTCGCGCTCGAGGCCGGCGACGTCACCCTCGTCGCCGACGACCTCGGCCGCGTCCCGGACGCCCTCGACCTCTCCCGCCGCACGGTCCGCACGATCCGTCAGAATCTCGCGTGGGCGTTCGTCTACAACCTGATCGGCATCCCCTTGGCCGCCGGGGCCTTCCTCCCCGCCTTGGGCTGGCGCCTGCCGCCCGCGTTCGCGGGCGCGGCCATGGCGATGTCGAGCGTGAGCGTCGTCGTGAACTCCCTGCGCCTGCGATCCGTTCGCCTGGGGACGGGAGGCTCCGCGGATCGTCTGCCGCCGAGCTGACGTTCCCGGTCTGGAGCGGCCGTGGCATCCCGATCCGTCTCGATTCGCGGGTTCCTGCTCGCGACGGCGCTGGGGGTCGCGGGGGCGGTCGCCTGGACGGAGTGGGGGGGCGCGGGGGGGAGGGACGACGTCGGAGACGCGCGGACCGAGGGTGCGGATCACGCGACTCCAGCGGGCCTTTCCGAGGGGGTTGCCCAGGCGACCCCCGACTCCCCGGGCTCCATCGCTCTGGCCGGCGGCGCTCCCACCGCGGCCTCCGCCGTGACCCAGCGTTCCGGGCCCGGCCGCTACCGCGAGGAGGAGGCGGTCGTCCTGGTGCTGCGCGCCCGGCAAGCAGCGGACGGCCGAATCGCCGCGGATCCCACCGGCTGGCCCTGTGGACGCGGGGAGGCAGGCGCCGCCACGGATTCGCAGGGGGAGGCCGACGCGCATCCGTCCGACGCTCGCCCCCCCGCTCCCCTCTCCTCCCCCGCGCCCCCTCCCGTCCCCCCCGCCCCTCTCAGGGCTCCGCCGCCGTTCGACCCCCAGGACGTGCTCTCGACTGCGCGTGCGATGAACCTCCTGCTGGATCTCTGGTACACGAACCGCAGCGGGGGCGTCCCCGGCCGGCTCGTGAGCGACGGGATGCGGTGGCTGCGCAACCATCAGCGGGAGGACGGCTCGTTCGGTACCGACGAGGCGCCTGCTTCGGTGCTCGGAAACCTCCACGCAACCGCGGCGCTCACGCGCATCCTCGCGATGACGGACAGTCCGATCTGGCGGAAGCCGGCACCGAGGGCGCTTGCCGCCGTGGCTCGCGCACTCGATCCCGACTCGTCGGGTGCCCTCCGGCCGGGTGCTCCGGACTTCGACGAGGCCTGCATGGTCGCCGCAGAGGTTTCCCGCGTCGCCGCCGGCATCGCGGCCTACGACCGCGAGAAGGGGCGCGAAGCCACGATCGTCCCCCCGCTCGGGCTCGCGATGACGCTCGCCGCATGGGCGGACGAGCCGGCGCCGGAGGGCTCGTCGCTCGAGCTCCGCCGCGCGATGGTGCGGACGACCCTGGGCGCCGACCCGAAGAACGACCCGCGCCTCCGTCGGCTGATCTGGCGCCTGCTCGACGCGCCCGACGGGCCCGTCGTACCGAGCGATCCTCTCGATCGTTGGGCCGCCGCCGTGGTCGTCGGAACGGCACGGTACGAGGAGTGGGGAGCGTGGCACGGGCCGTTCTGGAAGGTGGCCGCGAATCGCCTCGTCGTCGGGGGAGATCCGTGCGAGCTGCGCTCCTCGGACGGCGTGTCCATCGACCTGCGGACGACGGCATTGAACGGAGCTGCCGGGAACGCCTTCGGATGGACGAAGTGCTATGGGGATCCGGCCCCGTTCGACGTGCTTGCCGAGGCGCGGCGGGCCGCGGCGCAGGTGTGCCCCACCCCGACGCCCGCTCCCGATCAGAACTGGAAGTAGATGAAGCTCGGGCCGCCGGCCGAGAGGCCGCAGAGGGCGAGGATCGTCCCCGCGTAGACCGCGCCCTGCACCACCTCGGGGAGCCTGAGGAAACGCTCGCAGGCGCGCGCGACGGTGCCCTGCGGGATCGCGTGGGCAGCGACGGCCATCGCCAGCACGACGAGGTAGCCGACGTGCAGGCGGGTCGAGACCGTGCCCTTCGCGACGCCCGACACGAAGGCCGACAGCGTGCCCATGTCCTGCGCGCGGAAGAGCAGCCACCCGAGCAGCACCAGGTGGAACGTGACGAGCCGTTCCGCGAGGACGCGGCCCGCCGAGGCCTCGCCCGGCCGGCGCTTCGTGCCGCGGGCGAGCACGAGGAGCGCGCCGTGCCAGGCGCCCCACAGGACGAACGTCCACGCCGCCCCGTGCCACAGGCCGCCGAGCAGCATCGTGAGCATCAGGTTGCGCTTCGTCTTCCACGCGCCGTGGCGGTTGCCCCCGAGGGGGACGTAGAGGTAGTCGCGCAGCCAGGTGGAGAGCGAGATGTGCCAGCGTCCCCAGAAGTCGCGCACGTTGCGCGCCAGGTAGGGGCGGTCGAAGTTCCTCGGCATCTCGTAGCCCATCATGCGCGCCGCGCCGATGGCCACGTCGCTGTAGCCCGAGAAGTCGTTGTAGATCTGGAACGCGTAGCCGTAGAGGCCCAGCGCGAGGTCGAGGGACGACCACTTCGACGGGTCGGCGAACACGGGGTTCACCGCCAGCACCGCCAGCAGGTCGGCGAGCACCACCTTCTTGAAGCACCCGCGGAACACGAGGAGCAGGCCCGACCGGAAGTCCGCGCGCGTCACGACGGGCGTGCGGTGGAGCTGGGGCAGGAAGTCGTGCGCGCGGACGATGGGGCCGGCGACCAGCTGCGGGAAGAAGGAGACGAACAGCGCGAAGCGCCGCAGGCTCCGTTCGACCGGGATCTCCTTGCGATACACGTCGAGCGTGTAGGAGAGCGACTGGAACGTGTAGAAGCTGATGCCCACGGGCAGCAGCAGGTGATGCATCGGCGGCTGCCACGACCACCCGGCGGCGTGGGCGGCCCAGCCGAGGGAGTCCATCACGAAGTTCCAGTACTTGAACGCCGCGAGGATGCCCAGGTTGACGACGAGGCTGCCGGTGACGAGCGCCTTGCGCCTGCGCGGGTCCTCCGTGCGTCCGAGGACGAGGCCGATCCACCAGTCCACCACCGTCGAGAAGACGAGCAGGCCCGCGTAGCGCCAGTCCCACGACATGTAGAAGAAGTAGGACGCCGCGAGGAGCACGAGCTCGCGCGGCAGCATCCGCGTGCGGACGATGCCGTAGAGCAGGAGCACCGCGGGCAGGAACAGGAAGAACTCGGGCGTGTTGAAGTTCACCGCGGGCCCTCCCCGCCGAGGGGGCGCGGGTTGGCCGGGCCGCGGAGGGCCTCGACCACCGCGCGGGCCACGGTCTCGTGGCCGGCCTTGCTGAAGTGCACGAAGTCCACGAACGACGCGCGCTTGCCGAGGAGGAGGGGCGCGAGGTCCACGAGCAGCATGCCCTCGTCCCTCGCGACGCGCCTCAGCAGGTCGTTCCAGGCGTCCACCGTGTCGTGCCAGCCCTTGCGCGACAGCCGCTGGTTGTAGCGGAACACGTGGTTGGGCAGCGGGTCGGGGTCGTCCCTCCCGTGGCTCGTGGCGAACGTGCAGAGGACCGGCTGGATCCCGAGCTCGCGGCACGCGGCCGTGAACCCCCGCACCCGCGCCTCGAACGCGCGTTCCCCCTCGGCGCCGAGCCCGTCGTCGAGCGGCATCATCCGCGTCACGCGGCTGCTGATCTCCTCCTTGAGCAGCGGCCACACCGTGGTCCTCGTGATGACGGCCGCGCCCCAGCTGAGCCCCTCGCTGCCGGCGGCGGCCTCGAGCCCCCCCTTCTGCCCGAGCGTGCGCGAGAGCTGATCGACGTCGGTGGACATCTGGTAGAGGACCGCCACGTCGGGCTTCCACGTCGCCGCCGACGCCCGCAGCTCGGCCGTGTTGTCGAGGACGCTCCGGCCGACGCGCCCCGCGTTGAGCACCTCGGTGGGGGTGCCCGCGTCCCGGAGGAGGTCCCCGATGCGCACGGGGAAGACGTACTCCTCGGCGAGGTTGCCGCCCATGGCGTACGACGCCGACGCGATCCACAGCCGCGGCACGCCCGCCGTCCGCGCCGCGGGCACGATCCGGCTGCGGAACGGAAACGCGTCCGTCGGCCCGTACGCCGAGGGCCCCGACGCCGGGGCCGCCGACGCGGCGGACGGCCGCTCGGGCGCCTCGTGCCCGAACACCCAGGTGTCCCAGCCGCGGCCGTAGGCGCGCCACTCGAGCGCCAGCTCGAGCACGATCAGGAAGAGGGCCGTCCAGCCGAGCACGCGCAGGTGTCCCCAGAACGTGCCGACGTCGCCCGCGACCGACGGCGGGGAGGGCGGGGGGGGAGGGGGCGAGTCGGCCGACATGGGTACGTCCGAGGAGCATCGGCCCGCCGCGCGTGCCGACCCAAGGGGAAATCGGCGATCCCGACGCGGGGAAGGAGGCGCCCCCGCTCCCGCCCGGGCTCCGAGCGTGTACCCTGCCGCCCGTGGTGGCCCCGCTCCCCAAGGTCCTCGACGTCCCGCCCATGGGCGCCCCCGTGGTGGTGGCGGGCGACGTCCACCTGTCGCCGGATCATCCCGACGTCGCCGACCGGTTCGAGGCGTTCCTCGGGGGGCTCGCGGGCCGGTGCGCGTCGCTGGTGCTGCTCGGGGACGTCTTCGACTGGTGGGTGGGCCGCCGCCAGGCGGAGGAGGCGTTCGCGAAGCGGTTCGTAAGCGCGCTCTCGGCCCTCGTGCGCGCGGGCACGCGCGTGGCCTTCCAGGGCGGGAACCGCGACTACGCCTTCGACGGGGCCGAGGGGCTCGACGTCGAGCTCTGGCCCGACGTCGTGCGCACGCGGTGGGGGACGCGGACGGTCGTGATCACGCACGGCGACCTGCTGTGCACCGGCGACGGGCGGTACCAGGCGATGCGGCGGCTCCTGCGCAGCCGGCCGGCACGGGCCGGGCTCGCCGCGCTGCCCCATGGCGCGGCGACGTGGCTCGCCCGGGGCCTGCGGGACCTCTCCGAGCGCGAGGTCGCGAGGAAGCCCTATGCCTCCATGGGCCTCGACTACGCGCTCGCGAAGGCCTGGCTCGAGGGCTACGGCGCGGACGTCCTCGTGGCCGGGCACGTCCACACGGGAGTGCATCACCGTCTCCCCGGCGAGCGCCCGACGGAGGTCTTCGTGGTGAAGGACTGGGAGGCCGGCGGGGGCGTGGTCCGCTTCGACGGGCGATCGATCGAGCTGCGGTCGCCCCGCCAGGCCCTGCGGTAGGCCGGCGAGAAATCGGTTCGCGGGCGGGAGGGGATGCCCTACCTTCCCCGCAGGCATGCCCCTCTCCCCCCCCCTCGTCGTCGCCATCGATGGTCCCGCCGCCAGCGGAAAAGGGACCACGGCGAAGGCGCTCGCGCGGGCCCTGGGGGACGGGTGGGCCTACCTCGACACCGGGGCGATGTACCGGGCGGTGACCGTGGCGGCGCTCGACGCCGGGGTGGACTTCGGCGGGCCGGCCTCCGCGGCCCGGGTGACGGAGATCGCCCGGGGGGCGGTGGTGGATCTCGACCCCCACACCGGGGGGGTGAGCATCAACGGTCGGGACGTGACCGGGGTGATCCGGACCCAGCGGGTGGCGAAGGCCGTGATCGTCGTGGCCAAGATCCCCGAGGTGCGGGCGGTGATGAAGGACCTCCAGCGGGCCTTCGCCGCCCGATGCGGGTCGATCGTGGCCGAGGGCCGCGACATGGCGACGGTGGTCTTCCCGGGGTCGTTCGCCAAGATCTACCTGGACGCCACCCTCGCGGAGCGCGCCCGCCGGCGGTACGAGGAGGAGCGGCGCAAGGGGAGCGGGGTGACCCTCGAGGAGATCGAGCGGTCCATCGCCGAGCGGGACCGGGAGGACGAGGAGCGGGGGCTGGCCCCCCTGGTCCGGGCCCCGGACGCCGTCGTGGTGGACACCACCGGGCGCACCCCTGCCCAAGTGCTGGAGCAGGTGCTCGGGTTGGTACGCTCCCGGATTCCTCCCGTCGCGTCCCGCTAGGTCCTCCGGGAGGGGGACCCTCGACGCGCCGGAGGACGTGCCCGGACGGGTGTACCGCCCGCGCGCGCAGGCTCCCGACCCCCCCTCCCGTCGAAACGAGAGTTCCCCCGCATGCGTTCCCGCGACAAGATCCGGATCAAGGAGATCCCCGCCGCCGAGCTCCACGGCGCCCTCGAGGCCGTCTTCGGCGAGGGTGGCGGCGTCGAGGCCCTGCAGGTCGCCTACGACCACACGACGTCCGAGTTCGGCCCGAACAAGGTGGTCAAGGGCAAGATCGTGGACATCCGCAACGACGAGGTCGTCGTGGACATCGGCTACAAGTCCGAGGGCGTGATCGCCCTGTCGGAGTTCTCCGACGCGACCGAGTTCGACGTCGGCGACATCATCGAGGTGCTCCTCGAGAGCGTCGATGAGGGCGGGGGCGGGATCGTCCTCTCCAAGCGCAAGGCCGACCGCATCCGCGGGTGGGAGCGGATCATCCAGTCGCACAAGGAAGGCGACACGGTCCGCGGGCGCGTGGTCAAGAAGATCAAGGGCGGCCTGCTGGTGGACATCGGCGTGCCGGTCTTCCTGCCGGCGAGCCAGGTGGCCATCCGCCGCGCGAACGACATCAGCGAGTTCATCGGCAAGGACATCGAGGCTCGCATCATCAAGATCGACGAGCCGCGGATGAACATCGTCATCTCGCGCCGCAAGCTCATCGAGGAGCAGCGCGACGAGCTGAAGAAGACGCTCCTCGCCGAGATCCAGCCCGGCCAGATCCGCCAGGGCGTGGTCAAGAACATCGCCGACTTCGGCGCGTTCGTGGACCTGGGCGGCATCGACGGCCTCCTCCACATCACCGACATGTCGTGGAGCCGCCTGAACCACCCGTCCGAGATGCTCTCGATCGACGACGAGGTCGAGGTCATGGTGCTGCGCGTCGATCACGACCGCGAGCGCATCGCGCTGGGGCTCAAGCAGAAGTTCCCGAGCCCCTGGGAGACGGTGGAGCTCAAGTACCCCGTCGGCAGCCGCGTGATGGGCAAGGTCGTCAACGTGATGCCCTACGGCGCCTTCGTCAAGCTCGAGGACGGCATCGAGGGCCTGGTGCACATCTCCGAGATGTCGTGGAGCAAGCGGATCAACCACCCGAGCGAGGTGGTCAAGGTCGGCGACGACGTCGAGGTCGTGGTGCTCGACATCAACAAGGAGAAGCAGGAGATCTCCCTCGGCATGAAGCAGGCCGACGGGAACCCCTGGGACGAGGTGGACCGCAAGTTCCCGCCCGGCACGGTCGTCGAGGGCACGGTCCGCAACCTCACCGGCTACGGCGCGTTCGTCGAGATCGCCGACGGGATCGACGGGCTGCTCCACGTCTCCGACATGTCGTGGACGAAGAAGATCGCCAACCCGGCCGAGGTGCTCAACAAGGGCGACAAGATCAAGGCGCTCGTCCTGTCCGTGGACAAGGACAAGAAGCGGATCGCGCTCGGCATGAAGCAGCTCGAGCTCGACCCGTGGCAGCACGACATCGCCGAGCGCTTCGGCGCCTCGACGGAGCACGTCGGCGAGGTCACCAAGGTCACCAACTTCGGCGTGTTCGTCTCGCTGGAGAAGGACCTCGAGGGCCTGCTCCACATCAGCGAGCTGACGCCGTCGGACAACCTCACGCCGGGCACGAAGGTGGCGGTCCGCGTCCTGCGGATCGACGCCGACGAGCGCAAGATCGGCCTGACGCTGGTCCGGGGCGAGGGCGCGACCACCCCGAGCTGAGCCCGGGTCGGCCCGGCCTTCCCCGGGTGCGGGGGTGACCGGCGCGTGACATGGGTCCCGTACCCCCCACGCGCCGTGCCCCCCGCGCCCCCCCCCTTCCGCAGCCCCGCCGCCTGGGCGGCGCTCTGGGCGGCGGCGGCCCTCTCCGCGGCGTGCTCCACGAAGCGGGGAGCGGACGGCCGGGCGGTCGATGCCGCGGCCGCCTCGGGGGCCCTCGACCCCGCGGACCCCGAGGCCGTCCTGGCGCGGGCGGCCGCGGGGGAGGCACCCGCGGACCCCTTGGCCGATCCGGCGGCGGACCCGACGTGTCGGAGCGTGCCGCGGGGAGCCGAGGACGAGGATCCCAACGTCCGGCGGCGGACGAAGCGCGAGGAGGACGACCTCTTCTTCGAGGCCAAGCTCGAGGCCGCCCGCGACGAGGCGGCCGTGGGCTCCGACGCCGTGGCCGTCGAGCTCCTCACAGCGGCGCTCAAGCTCGATCCCAAGCCGCCGTGGGACGCGCGGTTCAAGGCCCTGCGCGCGGAGATCCGGGCGAGACACCTCGAGACGGAGATTCTGCGGGTGGACGTGCGCCCGGTGCGGGACTACGTGCCGTTCGACGCGGCCGTGGACCTCGTGATCCGCCTGCGCAA
>CAZJJQ010000134.1:0-8744 GCA_964546345.1 uncultured Planctomycetales bacterium | reverse complement strand
CGGGCCTGGAGCTTCCTCGCCGCGCGCTCGCGGGCCTCCCGCTCGACGGCGTCGGCGGCGCTTCTCGCGTCGTCGAGGGCGCGGCACCCGCAGAGGCCGCGGGCGTACTCTAGACTGCGAGCCGGGCCCCACGCGGCAGCTCGCAGGGGACCAAAGGGTCGGCGCCCTCCGCCTCGTCGTGGTCGCCGAACTCGGCGCGGTGCAGGACGACGCTGGCGAGCTCGTCGACGACGTAGGCGCCGCGCTCGGCCAGCTTCTCCGCCCACGCGGCGGGGGCGAAGCGCCCGAGGTCGCCCGCGGGGGCGTCGTAGGCCGGGGTCTCGGCCTGGCCGTCGGGGTGGCGCACCGACACCACGCCGGCGCGCACGGCCATCACCGCGCGCTCCGCGGGCCCCGGCGCGTCGAGGACGACGGAGCGTGCGTGCGCCGTGAGGACGGCGACCCCGTAGAGCCGCGGCTGCATCCCCGGGCGAAGCGGTACCTTCGCGAGGTCGGCGGCGCTGCGGGTGCGGGCGTAGCGCACCAGGGCGGCGCGGTGGTCCGGGTGCGCGCGGTCGAAGGCGGGGTCGCCGCGGCCCGTGACGGCGGCGACGAGGAGGGTCTTGTCGAGGGGCATGCGGTCTCCTGTCAGATCAGCGCGAAGCGCATGGGGGCCCACGCCATGTCGCGGTCCTCCGCGGTCGTCGCGCTCGCGGGGGTGAGCGTGTCGCGGAGCGCGTGCGCCTTGACGGTGTAGACGGCGCGCCCGTTCATGTCGCCCTTGACGGGCCGCTCGATCATCTGGAGGCGCGGGAACTCCCAGGCGGCCAGCGTCGTGGGCGATCCGTCGCCGAGCTCCGGGTCGCAGGTGACGAGCAGGTGGAAGAGCGTGCCGGGGCCGCCGTCGAAGGTGGTGGACGGCCAGTCCTCGTCGAGGCGCACGGTGAACTCCACCTGCACGCTCGCGTCGGAGTCGCGGCCCGACGTGTCCATGAAGCCGGCGATGCCCGAGCGCGTGCCCGACCCGCCGATCTCCTGCGCGGTGCCCGGGTGCGTGACCTTGAAGCTGCCCGGCTCGATCGTGAGCGCCGACCCGTCGATGAACGCCGTCGGCATCCAGGCGAAGGGGGCGTCCATGTCGTCGTCCGCGGGGCTCTGCCCGAGGCCCCACGACGGCGCGGAGAGCGCGCTCGGGCCCGCGTAGCTGATGCCCTTCCCGCTCGCCTGGATCGTCGCCAGCGTGCCCTGCGCGCCGAACTGCCACGCGAGCGTGCCGAAAGCCCCGAGCACCCGCTCCTCGTGCGTCGCCGAGTCCTCGGTGTTGACGAGCTTCTGGTCGATCGAGAGCGTCGCCGTGCGGCGGTTGGCGAGGTAGAAGCCGCGGCTCCCGCGCACCACCGTCGTGTCGGCCGGGCCCGAGGGGAGCGCGGGCGACACGGTGACGGTGTTGGACGAGATGGCCGTGATCCGCCGCACATGGTGGCCGATCAGGATCAGCTCGCCAACCTTGCGCCCCGTCGCGGACGTGAGGTCCACGCTGGTGGTGGTCGAGCTCGACCCGCTGACGGTGGTGCCGACCGCGGCGTAGCGGCGGCCGAACAGGTGCTTGAGGAGCACGTCATGGCTGCGCTCCGTCGTGGCGCCGCCCGACACCAGGCGGTCGCCCGACGCGACCCCCGAGAGGTGCACCGAGAGCTGCCACTCGACGGCGTCCTTGCCGTCCACGTGGGCGGGGTTGTCGAAGCGGAACGGGCTCTCGCTCGGCACGCCGACGCGCTCGCGGGTCGCCTTCTTGAGCAGCGGCTGCCCGCGCACCGCGCGCAGGCGCAGGGGCGTGGTGCCCGCGTGCGTGCCGGGCGTCGACTCGGCGAGGATGCCGGTGATGGTGTTGAAGGTGAGGGCGTTGCGCTGGGTCACGGTCGATCACTCCACGCGCACGCGCGCGTTGTCGAGGGCGTTGGCGAGTTCCCCGGTGGCGACGCCGGGGACGGGGGACAGGCCCGCGGCGAGCTTGCGGGCGCGGGTCTCGGGGAGGTTGGTGACGTAGCGGCCGGAGCGCAGGCGGGCCGCGAGCCCGCGGGCGATGCCGCGGCCCGCGACGAGGGCGAGCTCCTCGAGGCCCGTGCGGATCCCGCCCTGCGACCACCGCGCGGCCACGGCCTGCGCCGCCTCTTCCTGCAGCCCGGCGAACAGGCGGGGGAAGCGGCGGGCGAGGACGCCGATCACGAGGGAGTTGGGCGTGCCGTCGCGGCGCGTCGGGAGGTCGATCACCGCGCGCCGGTAGCCCGCCAGGGCCTCGCGCGTGCCGCGGATCGTGGCCGCGACGGCGCCGGCCCGCGCGCCGACCGCGCCGACGCGGAAGCCGCCCGCCATCAGCCCCACCCCGGCGCGGTGGCGGCGCTCGTCGCGAACAGGAAGCGCAGCGGGAGGAGCATCATCAGCCGCAGGCCCTCCGCGCGCGTGGAGGCCTCGCCGACGGTGCAGCCGATCGCGACGCCCGACCACACAGGCGCGTGCGACAGCACCCAGTGCAGCTGCTCGGCGTCGGCGAGGGCCTTGCGGGTCGCCGCTGCCACGAGGCCGAGGTCTGCGGGCGGCGGATCGAACGCGCTCGTGCGGTCGAGCGCGTACTGCACGCGCAGGGTCGCGGTCGCGCGCAGGACGTGGGGCCCCTGGAAGCTGTTGACGGGCTGGCCGTCCTCGGTGGCCTGCGCGAGCCACTCGACGTCCCAGGTTCGGTCCGCGGGCACGTCCTGCCACGCGGCCGCGGCGGGCGACGACACCGGAACGGCCTCGGTGAAGGTCGCGCCGGCGACGCTGCGGCCGCCCGACGTGTAGGCGCCCGAGAGCAGCCCCCGCAGGCGCGCGTCGATCAGCTCGACGCCGCGGGCCATCAGGCGCGACCCCAGGCGAACACGCGCCCGCGCGGCAGGAGCCCCTCGCCGAGCGGCTGGGCCGCGGCGATCGACTCCGCGTAGCGGGCGCGGTGGAGGGTGGCCTGCGAAGAGAACACGTCGACCAGCCCCTGCACCGCGTCGGTGCGAACAGACGCCGCTTCGAACAGCAGCGCGGCGGCCAGGTGCGCCTCCGGGTCGAGGAGCGCCGACTGGACGGCGATCTCCGACTCGGCCACGCCCCGGGCCGACAGCGCCAGGAGTACCTGCCGCCGCGCCTCGACGCGGTAGGCGTCGACGGTCGTGGCGGTGACGCTTCGGGCCGCGCGGAGGGTGTTGACGCGCGCCAGCGCGTCCCCCGCGAGAGGGGCGCGCAGGTACACGTCCTCGTCGGTGCAGAAGGTGGTCGACACGAGGGCCGCGGGCTACGAGGTGGTGAGGCCGTCGAGGATGGCAACGCCCTCGACGAGCTCCTGCGCGAAGCCGACGTAGCCCACCGCGCGTGCGACCACGTTGTCGTTGGACTGCGACACCGGGAGCTGGTGGCACTGCATCCCGAAGGGCCCCGAGGTGATGAGCCGCGCGCCCTGCATGGCCGCGTCGACGATGCCCGTCGAGGCGACGCCGCGGAAGCCCTGCATCGTGCCGAGGCTCGCGCAGATGATCGCGGAGCACACGCCCGACGCCGTGCCGCGGGTGCGCGTGGCGAGCATGTAGTCCGACGCGATGATGGGGATGCCGTCGTAGGACAGCACCTTGCGCGAGCCCACGTCGGTGAAGGTCTCGGCGCTCGCCTTGTCGCGGAAGAGCTTGCGGACGGCGCGGCGCACGGCCTTGTTGGTGACCATCACCTTCTGGCCCGAGCCCTTGCAGGTGTCGACGAGCTGGTCGAGCAGGTCGAAGGAGACCGGCCCGCCGTTGACGCCGCCGTAGAGCCACTGGCGGGTGACGCCCGCCATCAGCTTGTAGAGGCCGTCGGGCTCGTCGGCGCCGTTGGCGATGGCCACCACCGCGGTGGTGTTGGACGCGAGCGAGCCCGCGCCGCGCGTGATCGTGAGGTAGTTCTCGCCGTTCTTCGAGAACACCGTGCCGGTCGCCGTGGTGCCGATCGACACCGCGTCGCCGAAGTCGGTGTCGCCGGGGGCCTTGTAGCGGAAGAGGGTCCCCGACGCGGTGTACTTCAGCTCGCCGCGGGTCGACTGCGAGAGGTCGTGCAGGCCGCCCGTCGTGCAGGCGGTGATGCCGCCCGACGTGGTGACGAGGTAGGACTGCGCGTCGATCGTCGAGGTCGGCGCGCTCGACCCGTTGATGGCCTTGTTCGCGATGGCGCGGCTCATCGCCACGAAGGCCGAGGCCGCGAGCGAGCCCAGCACGCCGTTGACGCCGCCGAGCCGCGCGGCGTCCTCGGGGCTCACGTCGGGCTGCGCGTAGAGCTTCTTCGTCTCCGCGAGGATGCGCCCGTACTTCACGCCGCCGGCCGCGGTGAACGCGCCCTGCGACGCGACCCACGCCGCGGTCACGTCGGCGAGCTTGCGGTCGTAGCGGTAGGCGGTCGTGCCGGCGATCGTCTCGAACGGCAGCAGGGGCGTGAGCTCGTCGGTGACGAGCATCGCCTCGACGGCGCCCGTCTCGGACGCGGAGAGGCCCGCGTTCTGCGCGAGCTGGAGGAGGGTGACGGTGGTTGCCATGGCGGTGGATCCTCGGTGCGGGGCGCGCCCGCGTCAGTGGCGCGCGGGGCGCCGGTTCACTTGGGGTTGGAGAGCCCGTGCGCGATCTTCTCGGCCGGGGAGAGCTTGGTGAGGTCGGGGCCGACGGCACCGGCGGCGCCGCGACCGTGGGGGCCGCCGGAGCCCGACGCGGCCTTCACGAGGGACGGGAAACGCTTCCGCACCCAGGCCTGGACGGCGGCGCGGTCGGCGGCGTCGAGCTCGGTCTTGCCGTCGACGAGCAGCACGGCGTCGCTGTCGTCGGACTCCTCGACGCGCGCCAGCGCGTGGAGTCGGGCCTCGACGACCTCGGCGGCGTCGGCGCCCACGAAGTCGAGCCCAACGAGGGCGCGCGACACGGCGGCGGAGGTCAGGGCCGCGTGGTGCTTCACGCGCCGGGCCTCGGCGGCGGCCTTGTGGGCGTCGCGCTCGGCGGCGAGCTTGTCGCGCTCGCGGGCGAGCTTGGCGGACTCGTCGCCCTTGGCGGCGCCGGCCGCGGCGGCCTCCTCGAGCTCGGCGAGCTTCGCGCGGAGGGTCTCGGTCTCGCGCGAGGCCTTCGCCTTCTCGCGCGTCACGATCTTGTCGAGGTCCGCCTGCGTGAAGGTGCGGGCGGCCTCGGCGGCCTTGGTGTCGTCGGCGGTCTTCGCCTCGGCGGCCTTGGTGTCGGTGGTGGTCTCGGACATGGAATCAGGCTCCCGCGGCGGGTCCATTCCCGCCGCCGTTGGCCCCGGGTGCCGCCGGGTCGGTGTTCCCCGGTGCCGCCGGGTCGGTGAGGGAGGCGCGCTCGCGCTGGTAGAGCGCGTCGGCCTCCCTGGTGAGGGCCGCGTCCTCCTCGGGCGATGCGTGGGGGGAGACGGCGCGGCCCATCTGCACACGCGCCGCGCGCTTCGTGACGGGCACGTCGCTCGCCTGGAGCACCACCGCGGAGCGCTCGATCACGCCGTCCGAGTCCTGCACGTCGAAGTCGCTCGGGTAGGCGATGCGCGTCGCGGCCATGTGGGCCGCGGGGTCGGCGCCGTCCCAGCGCGCGAGCAAAGAGACCGCGTCGCGCTCGAAGGCCGCGAGCTGCTCGCAGGCGTCGACGAGCACCGAGCGGCGCGGGAGGAACTTGTACGCGCGCGCGATGCCGCTCTCGGGCGTGGTCCCGTCCGCCTGCGGCGGGTCGATGTTGGCGGCGCGGTAGATCTCGTCGCGCAGCTCGGCGCGGCGCGCGGCGAAGTGCGTGTTGAGGTCGGCCGGCACCGTCAGGAAGCCGGGCACCATGCTCACGTCGGGCTCGACCACGAGGCCCGCGTGCGTGCCGAGGGCGAGCCCCTGGAGCGCGCGCTCGTCGCGGCTCTGGATGTAGAGCACGGGGAAAGCGGTGCCCCGCTCAACGTGTCGCGCCTCGCTGGAGACGTTGAAGAGCTCGAGCGACGCCGCGACGGCCGAGTCCAGGTGCGACGTGCCGTAGAGCGCGCCGGGCTCCTCGGGCGGCTGCCAGTACAGGAACGCGAGGGGCACGGCGCCGAGCGCGTGGGGTGCTTCGGCGACCTGCTCCACGGCGTCGCCGATCACGCGGTGTCGCTCCCATCCGTAGCGTGTCCAGGTCGTGTAGATCCGCACCGCGGTCGCGGAGTCGTCGTAGGGGCCGCGCGACGCGACCTCGGTGCAGAGCCGCGCCCATTCAAGGGCGCCGTCCTCGCCAAAGCCCCAGTCGACGAGCTCCTCCGGCTGGAGCCACCGCGCCGACGTGCGCGCGCTCGCCACTGACTGCGGATCGGCGGGGCGGTCGAAGAGCGCCGCGGCCCAGCCGAACATCTGCGCGCGGCGCGAGCCCTGCGCCAGCCATCGCGCGACGGGCGTGCCCTCGCCGTCGACGTCCGCCCACCACGCGGCGACGGTGGCGATCGAGGTCGCGCGCTCTGGCGGCCTGCGCCACAGGTGGCCCTGATACTGCGCGACGATGGTGCGCGTGTGGTTGCGGTAGAAGCTGACCCGCTGGCGCTCGGCGAACGACTCCGCGGTCTCCCGCTGGAAGCGGCGGAGATAGCTCCCGGCCAGCGGCTGCTCCTGGCGCAGCGCGTAGTCACCGAGCGCGTGCTCCTCGGTGCGGCCTCGCTCGACGGCGTGCCGGAAGCCGCCGCGGCCGCCCACCGCGTCGCGCACGAGCTGCCACCACCGCGTGCCGAGCGGGCCGGCGTAGTCAGGGTGGCGGCGGGCGAGGATCGCGGCGAGGTCGGTCACAGGGTCACCCGCACGGAGGAGGGTCCGGTGATGGAGAGGCCGGCCCAGGCGCACGAGAGCGCGTCCACCTGGTCGTCGTGCTCGCCCACCGGGAAGGCGAGGAGCTCCTTCTCGAAGTCGGCGGCGAGGCCGGGGTGGTGCCGGACGAGCCCCTGCTCGTACCGCGCCTCGAGCGGCTGGAAGCGCGAGACCTTGTCGCGGTCGGCGCGGACGGGCCGCACCGGGAGCGAGGTCGTCCGAAGGAGCTCCTGCACCGCGGCGAGCTGGTAGGCCACCGCCTCGACGGCGATGACGCGGGGCGACCACTTCGCCGCCACGCTCTGCACGAACTGCAACACCTGATGGAAGGGCGCGCGGACCCGCTGCGCGTCGAGCACGTAGAGCGCGCCGTCCCTGGCGCGGCCGAGGGCGACGGCTGCCGTCCAGTCGGCCGTCGTCTTCGTGCTGATGGCGAGGTCGACGCCGAGGGCGACGTCGAGCGAGGCGCGGGGCGGGGCCTCGGCGACGCGGATCCACTCGCGGCGGACGCGGGCGCCGCCCGACGACACGAACGCCGCCTCGTACTCGCGGCGGAAGACGATGCTCGGCAGCTCGCGCCGCGCCGCCTCGACCTCCTCGGGGTCGAGGAAGGGGTTGGTGACCGAGGGGAACGACCACGAAGCCGCGCCGCCCTCGCCGCGCTGCCCCTGCTGGTAGAGCCGGTGGAACCAGCCGCCCTCGGTGCGCGGGCTGGAGATGAACAGCGCGCGGCCCTTGCGGTCGGAGAGCGCGGGGCGAAGCGTCTCCTGCCACACCACCTCGTCCACGAAGTCGGCCTCGTCGACGATGAGCAGGTCGAGCCCCTCGCCGCGGAGGTTGTCGGGGGCGTCGGCGCTTTTGCACCACACCTCGCCGCCGCCGGGGAAGCGCAGGCAATGCTCCGACTCGCGCACCGCCGCGCCGGGCACCTGGCGCGCCATCGGCACGAGCAGGCGCCATGCGATGAGCGACTGCGCGTAGACCGGGGCCACCCACCAGACGCGGCCACCGCGCAGGGCCACCGCGAGCGCCTCGACGACGCCCAGGCGGGTCTTGCCCCAGCGCCGGCCGCAGACGAGGCAGCGGAAGCGCGCCGGGCTACGCGCCACCTCCCGCTGCCCCGGGTGGAGCGGCGGGAGGGTGATCGTCTGCGGGCTCGTCGGCCCAGCGGAGGGTGATGGCGCGGCCATTCGTGGTGAGGTCGACGGCTTGCGGGGCGGAGACGCCGGAGAGGTCGGAGAGCGTCGAGAGCGCGCGCGCGACCGCGTTGACGCCGGCGGCGACGTCGCGCGCCGACTTGGACTTGTCCGTAAGCTCGTCGAGTTTGCGCAGGGCCCGCGAGAGCTTCGCCCGCGTGGGGGCGATGAGGTCGACGAACTCCTCGCGGATCGCGGCGTTGCGCTGCTCGGCGGTCTGCCGCTCGACCGCCGCGCGGAGGCGCTGCACGGCCTGCCGCGACACCGGGCACCCACGGGCCTCGCCGAGCCAGCGCGCGACTTCGGTGCAGGTGTAGGGCCTGAGCGTGTCGGGGTTGGTCTCGCCGAGGCGCTCGAGCGCCGCCGCGTGGAGCCGCGCGGGGATGGTGCGGGAACGGGGCGGGGGCGCCTTCGCGGCGCGGGGCATGGGCTACTCGTCGATCTCGGGGATCACGCGCGCCAGCTCGGCGCGGGTGATGGTGTACGCGGGCTCGCCGCGGGGGCTGCGGACGCGCTCGACGCGGGGGGAGCCCGCGCGGTGCCAGGACGCGAGTCGGCGGCGCGCGGTGCGCTCGCTCGTGCGAAGCTCCCGCGCCACCTCGGCGGCCCCCAGACGCACCTCTGCCAGTGGCAACACGGGCTTGGTGTCCGGTATGCGATCACGAGACAGCGTCGGTGTCAAGTCGCCAGTGTGCGGCGTCATCGGGCACCGTCGCCGAAGAGGG
>CAZJJQ010000133.1:0-8784 GCA_964546345.1 uncultured Planctomycetales bacterium | reverse complement strand
GCCTTGAGCCCGAGCACGCCGCGCACGGTGAGCGGGCCGTTCGGCACCACGTCCACGTCCAACGCCTCGGCGACCAGCAGGCGGTCCTTCGTCATCTCCGCGAAGGTGCCGCGGACCGAGGCGGGGAGGAGGTCGAGCAGCTCCCGTTCGAGCGCGAGGTCGTTCAAGCGTGCGGACAGCCGGCCTTCGAGGCCCTGCGGGCCGAACCGGCCCTTGGGCACGCGGATCTCGATCCCTCGCCCGTCGATGGTCAGGTCCTCGAGGGCGACGTCCTCGCCCGCGAACGTGAAGCCGCCGCGCACGTGGACCGGCAGGGTGCCGACGGTCCCGCGCACGTCGGCGCGACGGACCGTGACGTCGGCCGAGAGGACGCAGTCCGCGCCCTCCATCCCGCGCCGCAGGTGCAGGCCGAGGTCGAGGCGACCGCCCGGCGCGAGCACGATGCCCTCGGGGAGAAGGGAGCCGCAGGGGGCCGCGTGATCGATGACCCAGAGGAGCCCGCGGGTGAGCACGATCTGCTCGCCGGCGACGCGGAGGTCCCATCGCCCCTGCGGGCCGCCGTCCATGCGGCCCTCGAGGGAGAGCGGCCGGCCGCCCAGGGTCCCGGCCACGCCCGTGAAGGTCGTCTCGCCGCCCTTCACCGTGATCGTCCCGCCGAGCCCCGAGACGACGACGTCGTGATCGGGCGCCTCCTCCCCGAGATGCACCTCCGCGCCCCGCAGCGCGACGACCCACGAGTCGGGGCCCGGATCGTCCAGCGCCGGCAGGTCGGCCCGGACGTCCGCGAGCCCGGTGGGGCGGAGGTAGCGCCAGACGTCGCCGAGGCTGCCCTTCCCCTCCTCGCTCGAGAGGACGATGCGCGACATCGTCTCGTCGAGGCGCATGCCGGTGCCGGTCACGCGCACCCGACCGCGGCGTGCCGCCTCGAGGAGGTCGGCCTCCACCGTGAGGTCGCCGCCGCCGCCGGTGCCCTTCGCGCGGACGTGAAACTCCTTGCCCCGTCCCGTCTCGCCGACGCGCGGGCGCAGCAGCGTCACCCGGCCGTGGACGTCGGCCATCTCCAGGGGGAAGGGCGCGTAGACGAAGCCCGCGCCCGCGAGATCGACGTCGAGCTCCACGAGGGCGACGTCGTCGCGCCGCGCCTCCTTGGTGATGTCGAGCAGGATGCGGTCGATGACGCCGATGGGGCGGTAGCGGTCGAGGAACCCCGCGAACTCGCTGCCCTCGACCGCCTCCAGGAGGTCGTGGTCCACGGGGACGTCGCGGACCTCGATGGTCAGGCGCAGGTCCGGGTCGTCCCCGAGGAGGATGCGGCCCGACTCCCGGCCGTCGCGGCCCGGTTCCTCGGCGCTGCGCACGCGGATGCGCGCCTGGCCGTGCCGGCCCTCGATGCCTTCGAGGCGCACCGCTTCCGGCGTCACGTGGAGGCGCCCGTAGCAGTGCTCCGCCGCGTAGGGGAAGCCCATGCGCATGGGACGACCCGACGGCGTGGTGCGCCCCGGCGCGAGCCGGCCCTTGTAGACGAGGGTCGCGTCGATCAGGTCCACCACCGCCTCCCAGCGGAAGGGGCCGTTGCGCTCCCGGCGGAGCGTGATCGCGGCGTCGGCGGTCCCTCGCACCTCGAACTCGTCGAAGATGCGCTCCCCGACGGATCCGAGCGCCTTGCGCAGCGCGGGATCGTCCAGACGGAGGCCGGACACGAGG
This sequence comes from uncultured Planctomycetales bacterium, assembly GCA_964546345.1. Lineage (GTDB taxonomy): Bacteria > Planctomycetota > PLA2 > PLA2 > JAEUHO01 > JAYTCP01. Next base: position 7,080 of record CAZJJQ010000133.1, on the reverse strand, counting down.
AGGTCCACGTCCACGACCTCGCCCCCGTCCTCGACCTTGCCCGCCGCCTTCACGTCGCCGCCCGCGAGGCTCGTCGTGAGCTCGCGGATGTCCACGCGGCTGCCCGAGACCTCGACCGTGAGCTGGATCTTCCCGAAGAGGTCGTTGATCTGCTCCTTCGTGCGCGCGTCGATGCTCTCGGTGCCCGGCAGGCCGGCCACGTCGATCCGGCCCTCCCCCCGGAACTCGGGGTACACGAGCACACGCCCCGCCTCGACGGCCGGATCCCGCACCACGCGGACCGCGAGGCGGTGGGGGCCCTCGGTGAGCCGCTGCGCGTCGAGCCGCTCGAGGAGGCTTGGGGCCAGGAGCCCCCGCACCTCGGGGGTCAGCCGCAGCTTCGCCCAGAGTGCGGAGAGGTCCAGCGTGCCGCGGTGGGGATCGCCGGCGCCGTAGAACGTGATCTCCTCGCCGGGCTGGACGCCGAGGCCCTGCGGGACGAACCCGCCCGACACCGTCCATCCACCCGCAGGGCCCGGGGTCGCGACCGCGTGGAAGCCGGCCAGCTCGAGCACCGCCCCGCCGCGGAACTTGGCCGAGGTCGGGCTCGCGCGCAGCCGGAAGGTGCCCCCGTCGATGACGATCCGCGGCAGGGGAGCGTCGGTCCCGCCGTCACCCTTGGGCGGATCGAAGGGGAAGTCCAGCTCGACCTCCCCGTCGGCGGTCTCGTGCGTGGAGATGCGCAATCCCCGCAGCTCCACCTCGCGGAGGCGGGCCACGCCGGCGGTCAACGCGAGGACGTCGTGGCGGATCTCGACGGCCTCGGCGAACAGGGTGGGCTCGGGGTCCCCCGGTCCCTTCACGGCCAGGTCGCGGATCGTCACCCCGGCTAGGAGGTCCACCTCGACCTGGCCGTGGGTCAGGTTGGGGCCGAACAGCTCCATCAGGGCGTGTTCGGCCCAGGCCGAGAGCCGCTGGGGCTCCGGGCGCATGATGGTCCGGTAGAAGAGGACGCCTCCCCCCAGGAGCGCCAGCAGGAGCAGGGGGCGCAGGAGGCCGATCTTCACGAGGGCAGTCTAGGAGCGCGGGAGGATCCGGGGGGGCTCGGGGGGCCAGACCGCCCGCGCCGGCAGGGCTTCCGCGGGTGCCAGGGGGGCGGCCGCGGCGCCGTCCGCGCCGTCGCGGTAGGTGCGCACGACCCGGCGACCGAGGCCGCACAGGATCTCATACGGGATCGTCTCGGCCCATCCGGCCAGCTCGGTGACCGGGATCGAGGCCTCGCCGTCCCGGCCCACGAGGGTGACCTCGTCGTCCACGCGTACGCCCGGGATCGACGTCACGTCCACCATGACGTAGTCCATGCTCACGCGGCCCACGACGCGGGCGCGCTGCCCGCGGACGATCACCTCGGCCTTGCTCGAGAAGGCGTAGCGGTAGCCGTCGTTGTAGCCCACGGGCAGCGTCGCGATGCGCGAGCGGACCGGCGCCCGCCAGGCGCCCCCGTAGCCGATCGCGGCGCCCTTGCGGTGATCGCGGAGGAAGACGACCTGCGTCTTCCAGGACAGGGCGGGCTCGAGGTCGGGGGTGCGCCCGAGGGGGTCGATCCCGTACACCGCGAGCCCCGGGCGGCTCAGGTTGAACTCCCCCGGGGGCAGGCTGAGGAGCCCGCCGCTCGCGAGCGCGTGCCGCCACCGGGGCTCGATCCCCTCCGCGCGCATCTCGTCGAGCACCCGGCGGTAGCGGGCGAGCTGCCGTTCCGTCTCCTTCGCCCCTTCCGGGCCGGGAGAGGCCAGGTGCGTGCACAGGCCCTCGAGCTCGAGGTGCGGCGAGCGATGGATCTCGCGCGCCAGCGCGAGCGCGCGTTCGGGCGCGCACCCGAGGCGACCCATCCCCGTGTCCACCTTGAGGTGGGTCCGTACCCGCGCCCCCATGCGGGCCGCCGCGCGGGCCAGGGCCTTCGCGCGGTCGAGGGTGTGGACCGTGACGGAGATGCCGCCCCGGATGACCTGCTCCATCTCCCCGCGCACGATCGCCCCGAGGATGAGGATGGGCGCCGTGACCCCGGCCGCCCGCAGGGCCAGGGCCTCGGTGGAGTCCCCGACGCCGAGGGAGTGGACGCCGTGCCGCAGGAGGTGGTGGGAGACCGGGATCGCGCCGTGGCCGTACGCGTCGGCCTTCACCACGAGCATCACGGCGGCGTCCGCCGTCGCGGCCCGCACCCGCGCGAGGTTGCGCTCGAGGGCGCCGAGATCGACTTCCGCCCATGTGCGAGCCTGGAGCACGTTCGTTCCTTCGCGATGCGCCGGTGCATCGGGAAGGTCGGACCGACGAGGCTCCTCCTTGAACGGTCGTCCCGGGGCGGGCGCGGTCACGGGGTCCGGCCTTCCAGGAGGCGGCGCTCGGGGGTGCTCGGCTGCAGGTAGAGCGGCGCGAGGGCGTCGGGGTCGTCCGTGGTGCCCGCAGCCATGCGCGGCGTGGCGAGGGCGAGGAGCTCCTTCGGGCCCACGGTCGGCGTGCGCACCCCGGCGAGGAGGCCCGTGAGCGGGAGCGTCACCGCGAGGCGCTCGGCGTCTTCCCCGCACGCGAGCACGCGGGCGAGCCCGCGCTCCTCGACGAAGGTTCGGATCGTGGCCGCGGTCCCGCGCGTGGGCTTGCAGAGCCGCCCCAGGGCGAAGGGCGCGGGGGGTGCGGGGGGCGCGGGGGGAGCGGGGGGGGCCGCGGGGCGGTAGAGGGCGAAGTACGCCTCTCCGGCCCGCGCGTCACGGAGCGAGAGGACGACCTCCTCGCTCGGCCCGCCGGCGACGACGAGGGCGTCGAGGCTGCCGACGCCGACGAGCGGCACCCCGAGCCCGACCGCGAGCGCCTTCGCCGTGGCGACGCCGACGCGCACGCCGGTGAACGAGCCGGGGCCCACCTCGACCACCACGCCGTCGAGATCCTGGGCTGCCATCCCGTGCCGGGCGAGGAGGGCGTCCACCGCCGGGGTCACACCCCGGCCCCGTTCGGCCCCGCTGCCGAGCGCCGTCGTGTCGAGGCTCCCGTCCGGGAGGGAGAGCCCCACGGAGGCGAAGGGACCGGCGGTGGCGAGGGCGAGCAGCCGCATGGCTCCGACAGTACGGCCGGGGGGTCCCGTCCGGACGAAAAATGGTCAACCCCCGGGCGGTTGCTCAACGGGAGGCGTGCCGGAGCCGATACTGTCCCCACCCATGAGCCACGACGCCTTCTTCGGGACGGACGGGATCCGCGAGCGCTTCGGCGAGGGAAAGCTCTCCCCGGACAACCTGCGTCGGATCGGGCGCGCGTTGGCGGGGTTCGCCAGGGACCGCCTCGCGCCGCGTCCCCGGATCTTCGTCGCGCGCGATCCCCGGCCCAGCGGACCCGCGCTGCTCCAGGGGCTGTGCGAGGGGATGTGCGCCGAGGGCGTCGTCGCGGAGGACGGCGGGATCCTCCCGACGCCGGCGATCGCCTGGTGGACCTCGACCGGGGCGTGCGACCTGGGGGTCGCCCTCACCGCGTCGCACAACCCGCCGGCGGACAACGGGGTCAAGGTGTTCCTGCCGGGCGGCCGCAAGACGACCCCGGAGGAGGAGCACGAGCTGGACGCGCGGATCCGCGCCGCCTCGCCGGTCGGCGCGCCGGCGCGGACCACGGCCCGTTCGGAGGCCGTGGACGCGTACGTCCGGGCGGCGGTGGCCTTCCTCGAGCCGGGCGGCCGCCTCGAGGGCGCGCGCCTCGCGATCGACTGTGCCAACGGCGCCACGACCCGGACCGCGCGGCGGATCCTCGAGGGCCTCGGCGCGACGGTGGACGGGTCGGTGGGGAGCGATGTCGCCGGGTCGATCAACGATCGCTGCGGAACCGAGCATCCCGAGCGCTGGCGCGCCGCGGTGCGGGCCCTCGGCGGGCTCGGCGGCGTCGCCTACGACGGGGACGGCGACCGGGTCCTGCTCGCCGACGAGCGCGGCGAGGTGCTCGACGGGGATCCCCTGCTCCACCTCCTCGCGCGCGACCTCGACGCCCGAGGCCTGCTGCCGGGCCGGGTCGTGGTGGCGACGGTCATGAGCAACCTCGGCCTCGAGCAGGCGCTCGGGGCGCGAGGCCTGCGTCTCGAGCGCGTGCCCGTGGGCGACCGTCACGTCGCCGCACGGATGCGCGAGCTCGGCGCCGGGCTCGGCGGCGAGCAGTCCGGGCACATCCTGCTGCGCTGGGGCGACGCGCTGGTGGGGGACGGCGTGGTCGCCGGCGTCGTCGCGCTCCAGGCCGCGCGGCGTCGCGGGCTCGCCCTCTCCGACGCGCGGGCCGAGGTGGTCAAGTGCCCGCAGATCCTGCGCAACGTCCCCGTGGCGCGGAAGGTGCCCCTCGAGGAGGCGGCGGGCTTCTCGGCGGCCGTGCGCGCCGAGGAGGCGGGCTTCGCGGGACGCGGGCGCGTCGTGGTCCGCTACAGCGGGACCGAACCCCTCCTGCGCATCATGGTCGAGGGACCCGATGCGGCGAGCGTCACGGCGTCGGTGGACCGTCTCACCCGCGCCGCGGCGACGATCGTCTGACGTCCGACGGTCCCCGCGCGGCGCGTCCGGTCATCTCGGCTTCGGCTTGAGGCTCACGAAGACGGACGGAGCGCCCTGGAGCCGGAGCACCGCCTGCGAGTCGCGGCGCGCGAGCAGGTCCACGGGCACCTTCAGGCTCGTCGGGGGCTCGGCGCCCGTCCGGGGAGGCGGCGGCAGCACCACGAGCAGCCCCCAGCCCTCGGGCTTGAGCGCGAGCTCCTCGATGGCCTGGGAGTCGCCGTTCAGGCTCACGCGCAGCGAACGCGTCGCGGGGTCGTAGTCGTTGCTGCCCTCGATGACCACCTCCCAGTCGGCGTAGGCCGAGAGGTCGAGGCCCGGCGGGCTCGTGATCAACAGGGGGAGGGACAGCTCGCGCGCCGCCAGGAGGCGCAGCTTCGCCTTCCCCTTGACCATCTCGGGCTCGAGGGTGACGAGGCTGCGGTCGCGCAGCTCGTCGCGCCGCCGCCATCCGTCGAACCCCTTGGTCCAGGTGAGGGGCGTCGTCGCGATCTCGGGCTTGCCCTTGAGCCACTCCGCCACGTCGATCTCGTCCGTCGGCAGCTCCTTGAGGTCGGCGACGACCCGCTCCGGACCCGTGACCGCGACGGTCGCCGGCTCGGTGGGAGGGGGCGACTGGGGCAGCTGGAGCTCGGGGCGGTCGTAGGGCAGGCGGAACCGCGGCGTCACCGGGACCGTCACGGTCCGGACGCGGTACCACGGGATGTCGAGCGGCGTCTTGAGGGGCTGGACCACCTCGCTGCCGAGGAAGGGGAAGCCGAAGGACTCGCGGTCCGTGATGTGGGCGACGCCTTCGGTGAGCCGCGGGTCGAGCGGCGGCAGCTTCACCGTGATCTCGGGGCGGTCCTTCTCGTAGTTCACGCGGGCGCGCGCGACCTCGGCCTGCGTCCCCTTGAGCACCAGGGTGACCTGGAACGCGCCCGAGCCGGGGATGCGGACCCCCTGCGGCAGGTCCGCCACGCGTACGGTGACGCTCGGGATCGTCTCCTCCTTCTCGATCTTCTCCCGCACGAGCTGCCACATCATGAGCGCGAGGATGAGCGCGAGGACCTTCAGCCCCAGGTTGCCCCCGACCCAGGCGAGCACGCGCCTCCACGGGGATCCCCCGCCCGGCGCCGCGGTGCCGGGCGGGGGGAGGATCTCGTCGGGGCTCATGCGGGGGCTCCCGGGGCGAGGCCCTGCTTCTCGGCCATCACCACGTTCAGGTACGCCGCCAGCCACTCCGGGCTCGTCGCGGGCTCGAGCTCGCCCCGCTCGGCGACGTGGATGCTGCCGGTCTCCTCCGAGACGACCACCACCACGGCGTCGGACTGCTCCGAGAGGCCGATGGCGGCGCGGTGCCGGGTTCCGTAGCGCCGGGCGAGGTGGGGCTTCTCCGTCAGGGGCAGGAGGCACCCGGCGGCCGCCACCCGGTCGCCGCGCACGATCACCGCGCCGTCGTGGAGGAGGGTCTTCGTGGTGAAGATCGTGTCGAGGGTCTCGGCGCGGATGAGGGCGTCCATCCGCACGCCCGTGTCGATGTAGGGCGTCAGGTCCACGTTGCGCTCGAGGGCGATCAGGGCGCCGGTATGGCGCTTCGCGAACGAGGTGATCGCGGCCATCAGCTCGTCCACGCTGCGGATCTCGTCGGCCTTCGACGGGCCCCGTCGGAAGAGGCCCCGGAGGAACTTGCCCTGCCCGAGCCGGGCGACGCCGTGGCGCAGCTCGGGCTGGAACAGCACGATGAGCCCGATCAGGAAGATCGGCACCGCGCGGGCGAGCAGGTAGTCGAGCGCCTCGAACCGCAGCGTGCGCACGACGAAGAACAGCCCGAGGATGAGGACCCAGGCGAGGAGGCCCGGGCCGCGGAAGATGCCCCCCGCGACGGTCCGGCGGAGGAACCGCAGGAACGCGTACACCACGAGGAAGAGCAGCGCGACCTCGACGATGTCGGACAGCGTCGTCGGCAGGTACGGGCCGGCGGCCAGGATCATGGTCCGCCGGATCGTACCCGTCCCTCACGGGCCGCTCACGGAGGAAACCGGCGCGAGATGCGGGCGAGGACGGCGAGGAGGTCCACCGACGCCGCGACGTCGTGGACCCGCACGAGCGCGACGCCCGCCTCCCGGGCGCGCGCCACGCATGCGAGCGAGCCGGCCAGGCGCTCCCCCGTGGGGCGCCCCGTGATGGCGCCCAGGAACGACTTGCGCGACGCCCCGACGAGGACCGGACGCCCCTCCGCCACGAAGGCCTCGAGGTCGCGCAGGATCGCCTCGTTGTGCGCCGCGGTCTTGCCGAACCCCAGGCCGGGGTCGAGGACGATCCGGTCCGGGCGGACCCCCGCGGCCTCCGCCGCCCGGGCGCGGGCACGCAGGTGCGCGAGGACCTCCACGACCACGTCCCCGTAGCGGGGGGCCCGCTGCATGGTCCCGGGCTCGCCCTGCATGTGCATCAGGATCACCCCCGCGTCGTGGCGCGCCACGACGGCGAGGAGCCCGGGGTCGTGCGTTCCCGCGCTCACGTCGTGCACGAGCGTGGCGCCCGCGCGGAGCGCCCC
>CAZJJQ010000132.1:0-8800 GCA_964546345.1 uncultured Planctomycetales bacterium | reverse complement strand
CGACTGGGGCTTCGCCGGCGACTACGTCGAGGCCATGTGGCGCATGCTCCAGCAGCCCGAGCCCGACGACTACGTCGTGGCCACGGGCACGTCCTACAGCGTGCAGGAGTGGGTCGAGGCCGCCTTCGCCGAGGTCGGGCTCGACCCCGCCAAGCACCTCCACTTCGACGCGCGCTACCTGCGTCCCACCGAGGTGGACGCCCTGCAGGGCGACGCCACGAAGGCCCGCACGAAGCTCGGCTGGGCGCCGAAGGTCGGCTTCCACGGCCTCGTCTCCATGATGGTGGCCTCCGACCTGCGCCTCGCCCAGCGCGAGCGCCTCCTCCGCGACGCGGGCCATGCCGAGCCCATCTCCACCGAGGCCCGCGCGTGACCGACTCGTCGCTCCAAGGCGCGACCGTCCTCGTGACGGGCGGGCACGGCTTCCTCGGGAAGGCCGTCCTGCGGGAGCTCGCGCGCGTCGGCGCCCACGCCGTGGCCCCGACCCACGCCGACGTCGAGTTCCGCGATCCGACCGCGGTCTCCCGCGGCTTCTCCTCGGTCTGCCCCGACGTCGTCATCCACCTGGCCGCACGGGTGGGGGGGATCGGCGCCAACCAGCTCCACCCGGGCACGTTCTGGCGCGACAACCTCCTCATGGGCGTCAACGTCCTCGAGGCCGCCCGCGTCGCGAACGTGAAGCGCGTCGTCATCGTCGGCACGGTCTGCGCCTACCCGAAGTTCACGCCCGTCCCCTTCCGCGAGTCGGCCCTCTGGGAGGGCTACCCGGAGGAGACGAACGCGCCCTACGGCGTTGCCAAGCGGGCCCTCTGGACGGGCCTCGACGCCTACCACCGCGAGTTCGGCCTCGCCGGCGCCTATCTCCTCCCCGCCAACATGTACGGCCCCGACGACGACTTCGACCTCGAGACCTCGCACGTCATCCCCGCCATGATCCGCAAGTTCGACGACGCCGTGCGCACGGGCGCGCGGGAGGTCTCCCTCTGGGGCACGGGCGCGCCCACGCGCGAGTTCCTCTACGTGGACGATTGCGCCGAGGCGCTTGTGATCGCCGCCGCCACCATCGATGATCCGGAGCCCATGAACGTCGGCACGGGCCAGGAGATCCGCATGGACGCGCTGGCCCTCCGCGTCGCCGCCGCGACCGGCTTCGAGGGCGCCGTCCGTTGGGACGCGAGCCGCCCGGACGGTCAACCCCGTCGGGCACTCGACACCTCCCGCGCTCGCGAGCGCCTGGGCTGGAGCGCGCGCACGGATCTGACGACGGGCCTCGCGCGCACGGTCGCCTGGTTCCGCCAGGCGGGCACATCCGCGCGTGGCGTCGGCGTTCCCTCCGCCTCAGGAGCGGTGCGATGAGCCCGGGACAGGGAATCTCGGGGGCGGCGGGGGCCGCACCCCGACGTGTGCTCGTGACCGGTGGGGCCGGCTTCATCGGCAGCCACGTGGCCGACGCCCTCGTCGCCCAGGGCCACTCGGTGGCCGTGATCGACGATCTGTCCACGGGCAAGGCCGAGTTCGTTCCCTCTCGGGCCACGTTTCTCTCCGCCGACATCGCCTCCAAAGAGGCCGCCGACTTCATCGCCGACTGGCGGCCCGACGCCGTCGCGCACCTCGCCGCCCAGGTCAGCGTGCGCGACTCGGTGGCCGATCCCGTGCAGGACGCGCGGACGAACGTGCTGGGCAGCATCGCGCTCTTCGAGGCCTGCCGGAAGGCGGGCACCACGCGCATCGTCTTCGCAAGCACGGGCGGCGCCATGTACGGCCTCGCGACGCGTTTGCCCACGCCCGAGACCGAACCGCCGACCCCCCTCAGCCCGTACGGGTGCGCGAAACTCGCCGTCGAGGGCTACCTCGGCTACTTCGCCCGCGTCCATCGCATGAAGGCCTGCGCGTTGCGCTTCGCCAACGTGTACGGGCCGCGACAGAGCCCGCACGGGGAGGCCGGGGTCGTCGCCATCTTCGCCGCCCGCTACCTCCGCAAGGAGGTGCCCACCATCCACGGGGACGGCTCCCAGACCCGGGACTACGTGCACGTGAGCGACGTGGCCCGGGCCATGGTGGGCGCCCTGGCCGCGGGCCTCGAGGGCGTCTTCAACGTCGGAACGGGCGTCGAGACCTCGACCCTTCGAATCTCCGAACACGTCCGTGCGGCTGCGCTCCCCTGCACGCCCGCCCGGCACGGTCCCGAGCGCGCGGGGGACGCGCTCCGTTCCTCGCTCGACGCCACGGCGCTTGCGCGGGCGATCGGTTGGCATCCGATGGTGGACGCCGCGACCGGGCTGCGCAGCACGGTCGACTGGTTCCGGGGCGCGACGCCGGTCGTCGAATCCGCCCGCCCTGTCCCCCCAGCCCCCGTGAACGCCGATCCAGGCCACAATGGCCCCTTCGTCCCATGATCTGCCGGCCTCTTCCTTGAGCGACCTCCCGGTGCTTTCCCCGATGTCCGATCTCGACGAACCGAACCTCGCCCCTGATGCGCCGCGTCGCCGGGCGCACCGGACGCGGCACCTCCTGGACCGGCTCTACGTCGTTCGCAGCCACTGGCTCGCGAGCGGGCTCGTCTTCACGCTCATCGTCGGCGTCATCCTCTACCTGACGCTGCGCGCCTCCCCTCGATACGACGCCAGCGCCAAGCTGACGATCGAGAGCTCGTCGGGCACCGGCATCCTGGGGGACCTGGCCTCCCTCGGCAAGCCGTCCAAGGTCGAGACCGAGATGGAGGTGCTGCGCTCCTTCACGATCGCGCGCGGGGCGGCGCGCATCCTGGCCGGGCTTCCCGCGCACCCGCTACCGGGCAGCAAGCCCGACGCCGAGGGGCCGCGGTTCTACCGCGCCGTCGTGGAGGAGGAGAACGCGTACCGTCCGTGGGAGGTCTTGCTGCGCGGGCTCGGGCGGCTCCGGGACGCATGCCCGCTTGAGGTTCAGACCGACGTTCCTCCCACGCAGCCGGCCAAGGAGAGCTTCCAGTTCGAGTTCGATGCGACCGGCACGGGACTCCGCGTCTCGGGGGGCGAGGCGGGCAAGGAAGGGACCGATCACCTCGAGGCCGTCGAGTGGGGGCGTCCATTCCAGGCGCGAGGCCGAACGTTCGTCGTCGATGAGCCCTCGGGCGACGTCACGGGACGCCGCTACGATGTCGTGGCGTTCCCGATCGAGCACGCGGCCGAGCGGATGTTCCTGGGCGTGAAGGTGAACCCCGTCGGGCGCTTCACCGACGTCGTGGAGATCGTCTACTCGGCGCCGACGCCCACGGAGGCGCAGGCCGGCGCGACGGCCCTTGCCCAGAGCTACCTCGAGTTGCGCAGGATCCGCCGTCAGGGCGACGTGGTCACGAGCCAGGAGTGGCTCCAGGGTGAGATCAAGCGACTGACGATGGAGCTCGGCCCTTTGGAGCGGGACCTCGACGAGTACATCCGCAAGAACAACGCGGTGCTGTTGAGCGAGCAGACGACTTCGATTCTGGATCGCCAGGTCCAGCTGCGGACGCAGCTCGCGGGCCTCGAGCGGGAGCGGGCCATCGAGGAAGGAAAGCTCCAACGCCTCGAGAGCGGCAAGGAGAGCGATCTCGAGCACCAGGCCGTGATCTTGGGTCCGGAGGGGGTCAACTCCATCACGACCGCCCTGTCGGACCGCTACGCCGACCTGAGGCGGGAGCGCGCTGCGCTCCAGAGAAAGGGGATCAAGGCCGAGTCTCCCGAGCTCCGCGACAAGGAAGCGGAGATCAAGGAGACTCGCGAAGAGCTCGAGAAGATCCTGCTGTTGGCGCTCGGGGACCGCATCGTGAGCCAGCAGCGCGAGGTCGCGAGTCTCAAGGCGCAGATCGCATCGCTGAACGAGGAGCTGAAGGCCGCGGACGACGAGCTGGCGAAGGTCCCCGAGAAGGAGCGCGGGCTCGCGAAGGCCAAGGAGCAGATCGAGTCGAGGCGCGCGCTGCTCGCGCGCTACACCGAGAAGGAGATGGAGCTGAAGAGCGCGGGCAACACGGGCGACGGCGCGGCGACCCTCGTCGACGCCGCGCGCCTTCCGATCACCCGGTCGAGCCCGAACCTGATGCGCATGGGCCTCCTCGCCCTCTTCCTGGGTCTCTTGGCCGGCGTGGGCACGGCGTTCTTCCTCGAGTCCCTCGACCACAGCATCCGCAATCCCGATCAGATCGAGGAGGGCACCGGTCTCACCGTCTACGCGAGCATCCCGGCGTTCAACTCGGTCATGCGCAAGGACCGCGTCAAGCTGAAGACGGCCCTCGTGACCGCAGAGAAGCCCAACTCGGTCCTCACCGAGGCCTCTCGCACCCTGCGCGCGAACATCCGCTTCGCGAACGCCGACCGCAAGATCCAGACGTTCGCGAGCACCTCGTCGCTGCCCCAGGAGGGCAAGTCGACCACGACCTGCAACCTCGCGGTCGTGTTCGCCCAGGGCGGCAGCCGCACCCTGATCGTGGACGCCGACATGCGCCGGCCCTCGACGCACCTGACGTTCGGTGGTGCGCGCGCCCCCGGCCTCAGCGACGTGCTCAAGGGGAACACGTCCTGGCGCACCCAGGTCACGCCGACGCAGATCGAGAACCTCTCCCTCCTGCGGGCCGGCACCGAGGTCGGCAATCCCGGCGCGCTGCTGGACTCCTCGGCGTTCTCGCGCATGCTCGCCGAGCTCAAGACCGAGTACGACTACATCCTGTTCGACGTCCCTCCCGTCCTGGCCGTCGCCGACGCGGCGTCGTTCTTCCGCAGCCTCGACGGCATCCTCCTCCTGACGCGATACGGGCGGTGCCCGGTGGATGTAGTCGACGGCGCGCGTGAACAGATCGAACGCCTCGGCGGTCGCCTCCTGGGTGGCATCTTCAACGCTATCGACGTGAACCGCGCCTTCCGGCGCGGCTACGGCTACTACGGGTACTACGGTTACCGGGCACGCTACGGTTCGTACGGGGGCGATGCCCCGGCCCCCGGGAAGGCGACCCCCGCCACCAAGAGCAAGAAGTCGCCCGACGAACCGAAGGCGGCGTCGAAGGGTACGCAGGAGGCTGCCAAGTGATGCTACGGCGACGTGTTCCGACGGCGGGTGCTCCAGCGCACGGTCAGGGGGGCTTGCCGAGAGTTTGCCGCCCGCGGGTCTATGGGCTGCTCGCCCTGCTGCCCGTCCTCTGGACGTCTGCCTGCACGCGTAAGCCCGTCTTCCACCCGCAGGACGTCAGCAGCCTCATCGCGAGCAATCCGGCGCCCCCACGCCCCAGCTTCACGGCGCTCTCCAAGGAGGAGACCGCTGCCCTGTTCGAGGGCATCGGCACGGCCCCCTACAAGATCGGCGTCACCGACTCGCTCCAGGTGATCGGCGACACCGACTTCCTGAAGGGCTTCGGCGAGACGAGCAAGGGCGACGTCGTCGGCACGCAGGTGAAGAGCGACGGGAGCATCTACCTCCCGGTGCTGGGCGCCGTGCCCGCGGCGGGCCTGACCGTCGTCGAGCTTCAGGATGCGCTCCGGGAGCGCCTCACGAAGTACAAGACGGACCCGTTCGTCTCGGTCGACGTCCTCGAGTACCGCTCGCAGCGCTACTACGTGATGGGTGCGGTGATGAAGGCCGGGGTCTTCCCCGTGAACGGGACCACGACCGTCGTCGAGGCCCTGGGCGCCGCCGGCGCCATCACCCCCGAGTCCGACCTGGAGCGCGCCTACTTCGTCCGCAACTCGAAGATCCTTCCGATCAGCATCGGCGACATGCTCCTGCGCGGCAACACGGAGCGGAACATCTTCATGCAGCACGGCGACCTGATCGTCGTGCCGCACTGGGACCGGAAGCAGGTCGCCTACGTGCTCGGCGAGGTCATGAAGCCGGGCCCCGTGCCGTTCGTGAACGGCGAGCTGACGCTGGCGGGCGCCCTCGCCGCGGCGACGGGCATCGACAAGAAGTACGCGGACGAGAACGTGGTGCGCATCTTCCGCGGCAACTGGCCCAACCCGACGAGCTACACGCTCTCGGCCCGCGAGATCTACAAGTACGGCGAGGGCATCGAGCTGAAGCCCGGTGACCGCATCCTGGTCGCCCCGATCGAGCTGGCGACGGCGGCCCGTTCTCTCGAGCTCTTCCAGCCGTTCCTCACCACGATGTTCCAGGGCATCGTCACCGTCGACACCTTCCACAACTGGAACAAGTGACCCTGACGAGCCTGCCGTAGGTCCTTGACCGCCCCATGACCGAAACGTCCAAACCCTCCCCCGCCGCTCCGCCCTCGCGCCACCGGTCGAAGCACGCTGCCCGCGAGCGTCGCGTCCTCGACTACTTCTTCGTGGTCCGGGACCACTGGCTCATCGCGCTGCTGGTGGCCGGCTTCATCTTCGGCGGCTTCGTCGTCTGGACCCTGTACACACCCCCGGTCTACGAGGCGCGGGCGACGATCCAGCTCCAGGACAAGGGCGCCGAACAGACGCTCGTGGCCGAGCTTTCGAGCGTAGAGAAGCCCTCCTCGGTCGAGACGGAGATGGAGGTGATGCGGTCGTTCGCGGTGGCCAAGGAGGCCGCATCGGACCCCGTCTACCAGATGACCTGCGTGTGCTGGGAGAAGCACGCGTACCGACACTTGGCCTCCCTGGAGCGGCGCCTCGGTCGACGCGCGGGCTCGAGCAGCCTACAGGTCCGAACCTCCACGATTCCCGTGGGCGTGGTCAACCTCGAGCTGCGGTTCGACGACTCGGGGAGTGCCCTGACTGTCGTCGATGCGGAGAACGTGCACCTGCCCGAGGTGCGCGTCGCGCCCTTCGTCAGCGGGACGCCGTTCGACGCGTTCGGCTACACCCTGACGGTCGAGACCTCCGGAGGGCCCGTCGCCGGGAAGACGTTCACGGTATGGCTCCGACCGGTGGAACTGGCAGCGCGTTGGCTCCTCGCGGGGCGCACCGTGGAGCAGGTGGGGAAGTACACGGGCATCGCCAGCATCTCGTTCACCGCCGAGGCCCCGGAGGTGGCGCAATCGGCGGCCAACGCCCTGGCCTATGGCTACCTGCGCCTGCGGGGCAAGAACCGCGACGAGGATCTCAAGGGGGGTGCGGGCTGGTTGGAGAAGCGGATCATCGACGCGCGGAGGGACTCGGAGAAGGCCGACCAGGCACGCGACGAGTACATGTTGAAGACAGGTGCGTTCGAGCTTCGCGCCCGCGCCAACACCGTCTCGCGAGACCAGACCGAGGTGAAACTCCAGATCGTCGAGGCACTTCGCCTGCGGGAGGCCGCCCAGCGTGATCTGGAGCGCTGGCGGAGCCCGAAGACGTTGGAGGAGCGATTGGGCCTGCTGGTGTCGGGCAAGTCGGATCCGCTGACGAGCAGCCTCGCCACCGAGTACACCGCGCTCGATCGGTCCGTCGAGCTCTTGAAGATCAAGAACACCCCCGACCACCCGCTGGTGGTGGCCGAGGCGACGAAGCTCGGGCTGCTGCGACGTCAGCTGGAGGCCCGCCTGCTCCTCTTTTCCAGTGAGTACATCGATACGGCCGAACGGGAGGTCGCTCGCCTCGATGAGAAAGTGGCAGAGCTCCAGAAGACGCTCGACGGGTACAAGAAGGACCTGGAGGTGTACCCCAAGGTGGAGCGCGAGCTCCTCGACCTGGACCGCAACGCCGAGGCCAAGCGCCGCAGGCTCGAGCAGTTGCAGGCACGTCAGGACGAGGTGGGCCTGTCCGGAGCCTCCGACAAGATCCCGGCCAAGCTCGTGGACGAGGCGCAGCCGCCGTCGGGGCGGAAGGCCCCGAACCTCATGTACATGCTCACTCTGGGGCTCATCTTCGGCGCGCTGGGTGGCATCGCTGCCGCGTTTGCGAAGGATTCGGTCGACCACAAGGTCCGCACGCCCGAGGAGCTCGAGGACCAGCTGGGCCTGTCCAACTACTCGACGATCCCGGCGTTCTCGAGCGTACGCAAGAAAGACCGGCGCACCATCAAGACGGCTCTCGTCGCCCTCGAGGCGCCCCGTTCGGTCATCACCGAGGCGTACCGCAGCCTCCGTGCCAACATCCGCTTCGCGACGACCGAGCAGAAGCTGAAGGCGCTCGCCATCACGTCCGCGGTGGCCAGCGAGGGAAAGACGGTCACCACGCTCAACCTGGCCATCGTGCTGGCGGAGGGCGGTTCCTCCGTGGTGGTGATCGACGCCGACCTCCGTCGGTCGATGGTCCACGAGTACATGAAGGCGGAGCGGGAGCCCGGCCTCTCCGAGGTGCTGACGGCCGGCCTCCCCTGGACGAAGGCCATCCAGCACACGCAGGTCCCGAAGCTCGACGTGCTCACGTCGGGCAGCCGTCACGAGCGCCCCGCCTCTCTCCTCGACTCGAAGGAGTTCGAGGTCCTGCTCGAGGACCTCCGCAAGGCGTACGACTACGTCCTCGTGGACATGCCCCCCGTCCTCGCCGTCTCCGACGCCGCGCCGTTCTTCGGCAAGCTCGACGGCGTCCTCCTCCTCTGCCGCGCGGGCAAGTGCCCCGTCGGCGTCTACCAAGGCGCCGCCGAGCAGGTCGAGCGTCTGGGCGGCAGGATCCTCGGCACGATCTTCAACGGGATCGACGCCCGTCGCGGCGGCCGTGGCTCCCGCTACGGCTACGGCGGCTACTACGGGTACTACGGCTACTACGGCTACGACGAGCGCCGTTCGAAGGACAAGCCGAGCCAGAAGTCCGCGAAGGGCGAGGAGCTCGAGACGTCCTCCCGTAGCGGCGGCTCGAAGAAGTAGACGTACGGAGGCGGGGGGGGGGGCCCCACAGAAAACCGAGGGATAAGGACAGAGAGGCGCGCCCCCGCCCCGACCCAATAACCA
>CAZJJQ010000131.1:0-8806 GCA_964546345.1 uncultured Planctomycetales bacterium | reverse complement strand
GGGAAGGGCCCTCGGGCGAAGCAGGCGTTCCTGTCCGAGAACTGCGCGGCGCTCACGGACACGCTGCTCGAGAGCGAGCTCTTCGGCCACGTGCGGGGCTCGTTCACGGGCGCCGACCGCGACAAGAAGGGCCTCTTCGAGCTCGCGGACCACGGGACCCTGTTCCTCGACGAGGTCGGGGACATGAGCCCGGACATGCAGAAGAAGCTCCTGCGCGTGCTCCAGGAGCGCGAGATCCGGCCCGTGGGCGGCAAGGGCGTCCGCTCGGTGGACGTCCGGATCATCTCCGCCAGCAACAAGGACCTGAAGAAGCTCGTCGAGGCGGGGGAGTTCCGCGAGGACCTCTACTACCGGCTCAAGGTGCTCACGATCCGGCCGCCCCCGCTGCGGCTGCGCAAGGAGGACATCCCCCTCCTCGTGGACCACTTCCTCCACGTCCACGCGCCGAACGGCCGCCGTCCGAAGACGCTGGGCGACGGCGTCCTCGAGCGTCTCCTGGCCTACGACTGGCCGGGCAACGTCCGCGAGCTCGAGAACGAGGTGAAGCTCATGATCGCGCTCGGGGACGAGGTGATCCTCCCCGAGGTGCTCTCCGAGGCGGTGCGGACCGGGGGCAGACCCTCGCCGGGCGCGGAGGAGGGGGGGCCGGTGCAGAACCTGGTGGACCTCGTCGAGCGCGTCGAGCGCCGCGAGATCGAGAAGGCCCTGCGCCTGGCCCAGGGCAACAAGACGCGCGCGTCCGACGCGCTGGGGATCAGCCGCTTCACGCTCCAGCGCAAGCTCGAGAAGTACGGGATGGAGGCCGCGGCCCTCGACGATTGAGGGGGCGGCGGGGGAGGGACGCATGGGAGCGCGTCGCGTCGGGGCCGTGCTGGGGATGTTCGCGTTGTTCGTCGCGGCGCCCGTGGACGGCGCACCGGAGCCGACCGGCGTGGTCGAGGTGCGCGTGACGGGCCCGGGCGGCAAGCCTGCGAAGGGCGCGTTCGTCACGCTCGCCGTGAAGGCGTGGCCGGGCGGCGGGTTCCGGGTGGTGCGCAAGGAGGGCCGGACCGATGCCCGGGGGCGGATCGTCTTCCCCGAGGCGATCCCTCCGGGGACGAGGTACGGCGTCTACGCCGCCGTCCTCCAGCCGGGGATCACGCTGTCCAGCGCGTACGCGTGGTTCGCCGAGCCCGCCCCGTGCGCGCCTCTCGAGCTGAGCGTCGCGCCCGCCGTGGAGACGTCCCTGCGCGTCGTGGACGAGGACGGCCGGCCCGTGCCCGGGGTGGAGGTCGCTCCCGTCCGCCGCGCGGAGGCCGAGGGCCCCGTCCACCAGACGTTCGGGGCTCCGCACCCCTCCACCGTCGTGGCGGCGGGCGCCGACGGCGTCGTGCGGCTCTCGCACTTCCTGCCGGGCGAGTGGGGGGGCGTCCGTCTCCGCGCGCCGGGAGGCGACTGGGAGGAGCGCCTGCTCTCCATGCCGAGGTCGAAGGGGGCGGTCGTGAACGTGCCCCGCGTCGCCCCTCCCCTGCCCGACCGCGAGCTCCGGGCCGGCGGCGATCCCAAGAGGCGCTTCTTCCTGCTGGGCCCGAAGCCCCTCGACCCCGCGCCCGAGGCGGGCTACGGCGTGGTGTTGGTGCTGCCGGGCGGCGACGGAGGCGCCGGGTTCCGCGACTTCGTGCGCGAGGCCTACGCCGACTGGGTGGACGCCGGGTGGGTCTTCGCCCAGCTCGTGGCGCCCGTGTGGGTGCCCGACCAGAGCCCGGTCTGGCCGACCGAGGCCTCCCCGCTCCCGGGCGCGGCGTTCTCCACCGAGGCGTTCGTCGCCGCGGTCGTGGACGAGGTCGGCACGCAGGTGCGCATCGACCGGCGCCGCGTCCTCGCGGTGTCGTGGTCGTCCAGCGGGCCCGCATGCTGGCGCCTGCTCACCACGAAGGCGGCGCCGGTCACGGGGCACCTGATCGCGATGTCGGTGTTCCACCCGGACGAGCTCGAGCCGTTCTCCAACGCGAAGGGCCGGCCCCTGTTCCTGCTCCACTCCCCCTCCGACCGCACGTGTCCCCTCCGCCTCGCCGAGCAGGGGCGCGACGCCGCGCGCAGGGCCGGGATCGAGGTGGAGTGGGCCACCTACGAGGGGGGGCACGGGTGGGAGGGGGAGTCGCCACGGCTCGCCCGGCGCGGGCTGCAGTGGCTCGCGCGCCACGTGAGGTAGGTGCCGGCGCCGCGGCGAGGCGAGGAGGTCACGCCGTGGCGGCGGGGTCGCCCTCCGGCTCCGCCGGCCGCCGCAGGGCGCGGATCGTGTCCACGAGGAAGAGGCCCGCCAACCCGAGCATCACGATCGCGAGCAGGCCGTTGATGCCCGCGGCGCCGACGCCGTCGCTCCCGAGCGACGCGAGGCCCGTCCGGGCCTGGAACGCGAGGCTCGTGGAGGTGGTGACCAGGAGGAGCAGCGCGGGGGCGAGCGTGTACCAGGAGCGCCGGCCCGTGCGGCGGAGCCAGACGGTGCACGCGAGCAGGGTGAGGGCCGCCAGCAGCTGGTTCGCGCTGCCGAACAGGGTCCAGTACCGGACCCAGGCCCCGCCGCCGCCCGCGAGCAGGATCGCGAGCGGCACGCCCGCCGTGACCAGGGTGGTCGTGAGGCCCCCGGCCGGGCCCTTCGCGCCGAACAGCTCCTGGAGCAGGTAGCGCCCGAGGCGCGTCGCCACGTCGAGGGTGTCGAAGACGAACGTCGAGAAGACCATGGAGCCGAAGACGAGCGCGAACCGACGGTGCTCCTCGCCGATCAGGAGCGTGAGGAACGACGCCATGCCGTCGCCGTAGAGCACCGAGGCGCCGCGCCCGCCCACGGCCGCCGGCGCGACGGACAGGATCGTCGCGAGCGCGACGAGGGCCACGAAGGCCTCGAGCAGCATGGCCCCGTAGCCCACGGGGTGGCAGTGGGTCTCCTTGCGGATCTGCTTGCTCGTGGTGCCGCCGCAGACGAGCCCGTGGAAGCCCGAGCAGGCGCCGCACGCGATCGTGACGAAGAGGAACGGGAAGAGGCTCGCCGTCGGCCCGTCGGGGGGCGTGCGGAAGGCCGGCTGGGCGATCGTGCCCTCGCCGAAGAAGATGCCCACGACCCCGACGGCGAGCGCGAGGTAGAGGATGAAGCCGCCGAGGAACCCGCGGGGCTGGAGCAGGAGGTCCACGGGGAGGAGGGAGGCGATCACGCAGTAGACGAGGATCGCCACCTGCCAGCCCGTGCCGTCGAGGAGGAGGAGGCGCGAGACGGCGCCGTTCGTGCCGAGCGCGACGCAGCCGAGGGTCAGGGGGACGAACACGGCCGCGAGGACCCAGGTCCTGGGCTTCCATCGCCGCTGCACGTAGCCCATCGCCACGGCCAGGAGGAGATAGGCCGTGGCCGCGGCCGCCACCCCGCCGCCCTTGTGGAACGGGACCTCGCCCGGGAGCTCCTCGACCTTGCCGAGGAACGTGTTCGCCGTCACGTCGGCAAAGGCGACGATCACGTAGACGAGCGCGATCCAGATGAACGAGGTGAGGCTCAACCAGGCGCGGCGGCCGAGGTAGCGGTGGGCCAGCTGGGCGATGGAGCCCGCTCCGTGGCGGACGGAGGCGACGAGCGCGGTCACGTCGTGGACGGCGCCGACGAAGACGACGCCCAGGCCGATCCAGAGGATGCAAGGCACCCAGCCCCAGGTGAGGCACGCCTGGATGGGGCCGACGATGGGCCCGGCCGCCGCGATCGCGCTGAAGTGCTGGCCCAGCAGGTAGAAGGGGTTGGCGGGGACGAAGTCCACGCCGTCGGCCCGGGCGACGGCCGGGGTGACCCGGTCGTCGCTCAGCGCGTACTGACGCGCGACGAACCGGCCGTAGACCGTGTAGCCGAAGGTCAGCACCCCGAGCACGAGGAGGGCGAGCAGCGGGAGGCTCATGATGGGGCGGGAACCTACCGGAAAGCCGCCGCCCCCGCGACGGGCCGGGGGGGCCTCTGCGGGCGCGACCCGTCACCGGAGGTCCGCCCCCCTCCGCCCCCGCCGCCCCCGACCTCCCGAGGCGGTGCGCCCCCACAGGACCCCCGCGAAGTCCGGCCGGCCCACGACGTATACTCCCGGGCGTGGAGCCCCCCGTGCCCTCCCGTGCCCGTCCCCGAGCGAGCGTGCGACGTCCCGGGGGATGGCTCGCGGTGCCGGTGCTCGCGTGGCTGACCTGGGGGATCCCCCCGGTATTGGGCGACGTCGTGACGACCAAGGACGGGAAGTCGTATGAAGGCAAGGTCGTCGCCGACGACGCCGAGAAGGTCGTGATCGAGACGACCTTCGACGGGACGAAGGAGCTCCCGAAGGCGACCGTGGTCAAGGTGGACACGACGGTGCCGCCGCTCCGGGAGCAGCTGGCCTTCCGGCTCGGGCAGGCGAAGGAGGTCGGGCCGCTGGCCGACCTGGCCGCGTGGGCGAAGGCGAAGGGGTTCAAGGCGGAGACCGAGCTCGTTTGGAGGAAGGTGCTCGATCTCGACCCCCAGAACGCCAAGGCGCGGAAGGCCCTCGGCCACGTCCGGGTGGGGGGCGTCTGGATGACCCCCGAGGAGAAGGCGGCGGCGGACAAGGCCGCGGCCGACGCGGCCCAGCGAGCGAAGGGCCTCGTCGAGCACCAGGGGCGGTGGGTGACCCCGGCGGAGAAGGAGGCCCTCGAGAAGGGGCTGCGGAAGGACGGGGACGAGTGGGTCTCCGAGGACGAGTGGCATCGCCGACGGGGCGAGCAGAAGGTGGGCGGCGCCTGGATCCGCGTCGGAGAGGACGCCGGCAAGGCGCGGACGGCGGCGCTCTCGAAGGCCCTCGAGGCGACCCTCTCCTACCTGTGGGGGGCCCACGTGGACCTTTCGCACGAGCTCGAGCCCGCCCAGGGCGAGGCCGTGCTCGCCGCCGCCGAGAAGACGGCGTCCGCGTTCGAGCGGCTGCTCAAGCCCGGCGCGGGCGACGGGCTCGACGGGCTGCGCGTCGAGGTGGTGGTGTGCCACAAGGCGCCGGCCTACGCCCGCTACGCCGACAGCGTGGGCACGAGCGAGGGCATCGTCAAGATGGCCGGGTTCGAGACCTGGCCGAAGACGGTCGGCCGGCAGCGGTCGTTCTGGTGGCCCCATCCCCGGGCGCTCCAGGGGCACTACCTGTTCCCGAACACGATGGAGGTCCTGACGAGCGGCGTGTGCCACGTCCTCGTGCAGAACCTGCTCAACCGCTATCGGTTCAACTGGCGCTTCTCCTCCCCCTGGCTCCAGCAGGGCCTCGCCTACCACCTCGAGATGGAGGCCGTGGGGCGCAGCGACACGTACGCGGTGGGCGCGTCGGGCGTGGCGGGTGGCGGCGACCCCGCCGCGTGGCAGGACAGCAAGCAGTGGAAGACCCAGCTCAAGGCGCTGGTGCTCGCGAACCAGGACACCCCGTTCCCGCGCATCGCCGCGTCCAAGCAGGACGGCCTCACCCTCCCCGACCTGGTCAAGACCTGGAGCGTCGTGGACCTGCTCGTCAAGCTCGACCGCACGAAGTTCAAGGCGTTCCTCGACGGCACGAAGGTGCGGGACAAGTCGGAGGAGGACGCGCTCAAGGAGGCCTACGGGTTCGACTTCCGCGCCCTCGAGACGCGGTGGCGGGCGTACGTCCAGGGAGGCTTCGGGACGCCGTGAGGCCCCGACCGCCGCCGGCCGCCGCCTTCGTCCCCCTCGCGCTCGCGCTGGCGGCCGTCGGTGGGCTCTCCCCCGCACGGGCGGACGAGGACCTGCAGCCGACGCCCCCGCGCATCTTCTTCGCGGAGCCCGACGCGGCGACGCGCCTCGAGATCGAGGCCCTGATCGACACCTCCTTCGCCGACGTGTCGAAGGCGCCCGTGGCCCGCGACGTGCTCGTCCGGCGCTTCGGCCCGTGGTCGGTCGCCCCGGTCGTCCAGCGGGTCCGGGGCGCCACGAACGAGACCGTGGTGTGGAACGCGGAGCTCACCCTCGGCTCCCTGCGCCGGAGCCTCGGGCCGAGCCAGCTCCTCTGGCCCGCGATCCGGCCGCTCCTCGAGCTGTCGAGAGCGGGCAGCGACCCCTATCGGCGCGCGTTCGCCGCCCTCGCGCTCGGCACGTGGTACGGGCCCGAGACCGTCCGGAGAGGCCCGGGCTCGCGCGAGGGCACGGCGGACGGCGCGACCAAGGCGCGGGAGTCCCTGACGGACGCCATGAGCGCCCTCGGCGCGGCGCTCGGCGACGACCACCCGCACGTGCAGCTGGCGGCGGCGCTCGCGCTCGGCAAGATCGGCGGCATG
The DNA here is from genome assembly GCA_964546345.1 of uncultured Planctomycetales bacterium. GTDB lineage: Bacteria > Planctomycetota > PLA2 > PLA2 > JAEUHO01 > JAYTCP01. The sequence goes on along the minus strand of CAZJJQ010000131.1, from coordinate 2,530 downwards.
GCGTCCTCCGCGATCCTGTCCGCGCGGCTGCGCGCGGCGCCGACCTTCGCGCAGGTGGAGCCCCGCCTCGGCACGCTCCTCGCGTTCGGGCTGCTGCCCGGCGAGGACGACGGGCGCATCGCGGCCGCGCTCAAGGACCCGGACTCCCGCGTCAGGGCCGCCGCGGCGCTCGCGGTCACCTGCTGGGCGGTGACCCAGGTGGACGGGGAGGGCGCCGACCCCGCCCCCGTCGCGCTCCGGAAGGCGACCGAGCTGGACCCCCTCCTCGTGGCCACCACCAACCCGGCCCTGCGCGAGACGGACTGGGGCGCCGCCGAAGCGGCCTTCGCCCGCGGCATGCTCGCTCGGATCACCGGGAGCATGGCCGTCTGGGAGGACCTCTTCCAGCTGGCCACGCGCCCGGCCACGGACCGCAGCGTGTCGGTCGCGTGCGCCCAGGCGCTCCTGTTCGCTCCCGCGCAGTCACCGGTTCGCCAGGAGATGGCGCGGTTCCTGCTCAAGCCCCGCCTCGGCGGCCCGGCCGCGAAGGATCCGACCGTGGTGGCGGCGTTCCTGCTGGTCGCGGGGTCGGACGGCTCGCCCGAGGGTGTGCATGCCTGCCTCGAGTACCTGCGCAAACGGGATCGCGAGCCCCTCGGCCGGGCCGAGTGGGACGTGCGCTTCTACGCCGCCGTCGGGCTGGTCCGGGCGTTCGCCGCCGGGCGCATCGCGCCGGCGGCCCGTGAGGAGGCCGTGGAGGCGCTCGCGGAGGGGTTGAGCAAGGGCCTTCGGCCCGGGGACCCGGGGGCGCGCACCTTCCGCAGCGTGCTCGAGGAGGTGGTGGGAAAGGGAGCTCGCGACGCGCTCCGCGCCGACCCGGAGGGGCGCCTGCCGGAGAACGCCGCAGCCCGTCTGGCCGCGGGGTTCGTCGATCCCGACGCGCTCCTGGCCGCCGATCCCATCGACGTGGCGGTGGATCGGCTGGGCGACGCCGTCTGGGTCTGCTTCGGCCTCGACGGGGTCGAGAAGGCGGCGTCCGGCGGCACCTCTCCCGGGGCCCCGCGCCAGCCGAGCAAGGAGGACCAGCCCCTCCGCTACCTCATGGGCTGGCTGTCGAAGGAGCCTTACTTCACCCGCCTCGACCTGCACCGCGAGCGGGGGCGCACGAAACCTCCGCCCGCGCTGCCGCCCGAGGCGGCGCGTCGGGAGCTCCTCGACCGATGACCACGAACGAGGACTTCCTCTTCGCGCAGGAGGCGCTGGCCCTCGGGTACGTGACCGAGGCGCAGGTCGAGGAGGCACGGCTCCTCCAGCGGCGCATGGCCGACGAGCTCCATCTCGACGAGCGGCTCGCGGTCCTCCTCGTCAAGCGCGGCTTCCTCGCGGAGGACCAGGCGCGGCGCGTCGAGGCCCGCACCCGCTCCGGAGCGGGCAAGCCCGCCGAGATCGCGGGCTACCGCCTCCTCGAGGTGGTGGGCCGCGGGGCCATGGGCACGGTCTACCGCGCGCTCCACCTCGGTCTCCACCGCGAGGTCGCGATCAAGATCCTGCGCCAGGACCTCGCGGGCGACCGCACCCAGATCGAGCGCCTGAAGTCCGAGGCCACGACGCTGGCGAGCCTGGACCACCCCAACATCGTCCGGGCCCTCGACGCCGGCGAGTCGAACGGCTTCCCCTACGTGGTGCTGGAGTTCGTCGAGGGGGAGACCCTGCGCGACCGCCTCCGGCGCGAGGTGCGGCTCCCCGAGAAGCAGGCGCTCGCCATCACCCGCGCCCTGGCGGACGCGCTCGAGCGCGCACGCCGGATGGGGGTCGTGCACCGGGACGTGAAGCCCGGGAACATCCTGCTCACCAAGGCGGGCGAGCCGAAGCTGATGGACCTCGGCCTCGCGAAGGGGCCCATCGACCTCGGCCTCACCCAGCACGGGGCCACGGTCGGGACGCCGCAGTACATCTCCCCCGAGCAGGCCCTCGATCCGCGCAAGGCGGACACGCGGAGCGACATCTACAGCCTGGGGGCGACGCTCTACGCCATGCTCGCGGGACGTCCGCCGTTCGACGGCGAGACCCTCGCCGAGATCCTGACGAAGGTCCTCTACGAGACCCCGACCCCCGTGCGCGCCCTGCGTCCCGACGTGAGCCCCGAGACGGGCTACCTCGTGGACCGCATGATGCTCCGCGATCCCACGCTGCGCTATCGCACGCCCGCGCAGGTCGTGGCCGACATCGACCGGCTCGAGCACGGCGCCTCCATCCTGCCCCCGGGGTTCTCGGGCAACTGGGAGGCGTTCCTCCTCCGGCGGAAGGTGCGGCGGACCGCCATCGTCGGCGGGCTCACCGTCGCGGCGGCCCTCGTCGTGGCGGTGGGGGTGAAGCAGGTCGTGGACTGGCGCGAGCGGGACCGGGTGCGGGATCGCCTCCAGGAGGAGATCGGGCGCGTCGTGCCCGGCGACCCGGCGCCCACGGCCGGACGCGCCGAGCTCGAGGTGCGGCTCCGCCAGGCGGAGGAGTTGCTGCGCGACGCGCGCGCTGCGGAGCCCGACGGGCTGCC
>CAZJJQ010000130.1:0-8816 GCA_964546345.1 uncultured Planctomycetales bacterium | reverse complement strand
CGCGGCCCCCGTCTCTCGCAGCGCCCCGCGCGCGGCGGCGAGCGCGAAGGCCTCGACCGCGTCCTGCACCCCGCGCGCCACGTCGGCGTCGCCGGGACGGAGCGCCTCGTCGGGCGCCCGCGCAGGCCCGAGCGTCGTCTCGAACGCGTCCCCGTAGAGCCGCGCCTCGCCGAAGGGATAGCCGAAGCGCGCGAGCTCCACGCGCAGGAGCCGCCGCGCGTCGGGACGGAGGAGCGTGCGGGCGAACTCGGCGCCCGGGGCGGAGGGGTCCCCGTAGGCGGCGAGCCCCATCGTCTTCCCCTCGTCGGCCTCGGGGCGGAAGCCGAGCCAGCGCGTGACCGCCGCGTACACCTTCCCCGCGCTGTGGGGATAGGAGGCGGCGCGCAGCCGGCGCGGCAGGCCCCGCTCGACGTGCCACGTGCCGGCCGTCTCCCACTCGCCCATGCCGTCGGCCGTCAGGACCGCGCCCGTCGCCTCCGGCAGGCACAGGGCGGCCGACGCCGCGTGGGCGAGGTGGTGGGGGACCCGAACGACGGGCGCGGAGAAGCCCTCCGAACGGAGGCGCCCCTCGAGCCCCCGCATCGCGGCGAGGTAGGCGCGCCGGCTGGGCAGCAGCGCGTCGGGCGGCTCGCGCAGGTACGCTCGCGACCGCGGCAGCCCGCGCAGCAGGTGCAGGACCTTGCGCATCCGCGCCATCCCGCGGGTCCACGGGAACGCGATCCCGTCCACGTCGGACGGCCGCAGCCCGGTGGCCGAGAGGGCCGCCGCGAGCGCTCGCACCGGGAACGCGGCGCTGTGCCGTACCCGATCGAAGCGCTCCTCCGCGGCCGCGAACGCGATGCGCCCGTCGATCAGCAGGACGGCCGCCGCGTCGTGGCCGAAGGCGTTGAGGCCGAGCAGGTTCAGGCGGGGGCGGTCCGTTGCGGGGGGAGCGGGGCGCCGGTATCGTACGCGAAGGACCCCTCCGGCCCCCCTCCCCCGTGCCCCCTCCCTCCGACGCCCGCCCCGTCTCGCTCGAGGTGGAGATCCCCTCGCATCTCGACTTCGTGGGACCCGTGCGCCGCGTGATCGAAGGGCTGCTCGCGTCGCAGGGGTGGGGCGAGGAGGACGTGGCCGACGTCGGCCTCGTCGCCACCGAGGTGCTGCAGAACGCGGTGGAGCACGGCTCGCGCAACGACGGGGGCGAGGCGGTGCGCGTCGTGTGCGCCGTCCGGGGCACGGAGATCGTGATCGACGTGGACGATCCCGGCTCCGGCAAGGGGCCGCAGTCGCTCCTCTCCCGCGACGTCACGGTGCCGCCACCCGTGGACAGCAGCCGCGGTCGGGGGCTGTACCTCGTGCACCGGATGTCCCACGAGCTGCATCGCGAGCGTCGCCCGGACGGCGGCGGGCGCGTCCGCGTGCGGTTCCGCCCCGCGGAGGAATCTTGAGCGGGCCCTCCCTCCTCACCGGAGACCGTGTCCGGGACGAACGCAACGTGGATGCCCTGCTCAAGGCGCTCGCGGGGCTGCATGGCCGCGGCGACCTCGACGCCCTCGTGCGCAGCGCCGTGGACGGCGCGATCCTCGTCACGGGCGCGCAGCGCGGGGTCCTCCTGCTGCCGCTCCCGGACGGGAGCCTCTCGGTCCGGACGGCCCGCGACCGCGCCGGCAGCGACCTTCCCTCGACGCTCCGCTACAGCGGGAGCGTGGCCAAGAAGGTGTGGACCACGGGGCAGCCGAGCCTCACGATGGACGCCGAGGGCAGCGCGGCGGGGGCGCTGGGGAAGTCGATCCTCGACCTGCGGCTCCTCTCCATCCTGGCGGTGCCCCTCCGGGTCAAGGACCGGCCCATCGGCGTCCTCTACGTGGACAGCACCGCGACCGCGAAGGAGTTCACGGTCGGCGACCGGGCCGTGTTCGAGGCGCTCGCCGGCATCGTGGCGGTGGCCATCGAGCAGGCGCGCCTGGCCGCCGAGGAGGCGGAGGGCAAGCGGCTCCTGGCCGAGATGGACGTCGCCCGCAAGATCCAGTCGTCGCAGCAGCCGTCGCGCTTCGTGGCCCCGGACGGGTTCCAGATCGTCGCGGAGGGCCGGCCCTGCGTCGAGACGAGCGGCGACTACTACGACGCGATCTCGTTGTCGGACGGCTCCGTGGCCCTGGTGGTGGGCGACGTCTCGGGGCACGGGCTCGGGGCCGCGCTCTTCATGACGAGCGCCCGGGCGGTCCTGCGCTCCATCCTGCCCGTGCACGCGGATCCGCTCGAGGCCGTGCGCAGCCTGAACGCCTACCTGTGCCGGGACATGCCGCAGGGCTCGTTCATGAGCCTCTTCGTGGGGATCCTCGAGCCGAGGACCCGCCGCTTCTCCTGGGTGAACGCCGGCCACAACGCCCCGCTCTGGGTGCGGCCGGGCCGGCCCCCGGACGAGCTCGGCCCCACGGGGCCCGTCCTCGGCGTGGTGCCCGACTACGCCTATCGACGGAGCGAGGCCGTGGTCCTCGAGCCCGGCGACGCCGTGTTCCTGTACACGGACGGGCTCGTGGAGGCGCGCGACGGGAGCCGCGCCCTCTACGGGGAGGAGCGTCTCCAGGCGTCCCTGAGGGCCCACGCGCTCGCCTACCCCTCGGCCTCGGGCATCCTGTCCGGGGTGCTGGCCGACCTCGCCACCTTCGTGGGGACGCGACCGATGGACGACGACCTGACCTGCCTGGTGCTCCGCGTGACCGGGACGGACGCCCCCCGATGAGCGGGCCGCGCGAACGGGCGCCGCGCGGGGCGGCGGGGAGGAGCCGGGGTCGTCGCATCCTGCCCGCGCTGGTTCTCGGGCTCTGGGTCGGGGCCGGCGCGGTCCTCGCGAAGGACGACGCGCCGGAGGGCGGCGTCCCGCCCCCGGCGGCTCCGAGCGGCCCCGCCCCGGAGGACGAGCAGGCCGACGTCCTGATCCTGCTCTCGGGCCGCGAGGCGGGGCTCCTCAAGCCCTGCGGCTGCTCCGAGCCCCAGATGGGCGGGCTCGAGCGCCGCGCCGTCCTGTGGGAGCGCGCCCGCGCGAACGCGAAGGCCTCGGCCGCCGTCTCGCTGGGCGACAGCGTGGGCCACGGTCAGCCGCGCCAGGACGACATCAAGGCGGAGGTGCTGCGCGCGGCGCTGTCCGCCATGGGCTATCGCGGGATGGTGCTCGACGCGAGCGACCTCCTGCCCGGCGTCCCGGCCGCGAGCACCCCCTACGGCACGCCCGAGGAGACGCCTCGCCCTCCCTTCAACGTGAAGATCCGCCCCGGCGGCATGCTCGCCGCGTCGGCGTCCGTCGATCCCGTCCTCGCCTTCACGGTGGGCGACCTGCCCGTCCGCGTCGTGTCGGTCGTGGATCCGACGGTGCGCGACGGCCCCGGCGGGCTCGTGGGCCTCGGCGTGGCGGAGGCGGTCGTGCCCCCCGAGGCCGCGCTCCGCGCGCTTCCCAAGGCGCCGGGGCTGCTCATCGTCGCGGCGCACACGCATCGCGAGGACATCGCGATGATCCGCGCGGCGGCGGAGACGAAGGCCGACCTGGTCGTCGTCGTGGACGTGCCCGGGCAGGTGGCGCTGTCGGCGCCCGTGAAGGACCGCCCGTTCGACAAGCCGCTGCTCGTCACGTTCGGCGAGAAGGGCAAGGAGGTGGGCCTGCTCCGGCTGCGGCGCGCGGAGAAGGGCTTCCGCGTGTCCTACGAGGCCGTCCCCCTCGATCCCCGCCTCGAGGCCTTCGAGTCGCCGCTCCGCACCGAGATCGCCGGCCTCTTCTCCGCGTACTGGAGCCGCGTCCGCGACGAGCGCCTCCTCGAGGAGTTCCCCCGCTTCGCCGACATGCCCGACGCGGCGACCTGGGTCGGCAGCGCCGCCTGCAAGGACTGCCATCCGGGGATCTTCGCCCAGTGGAAGCAGACCTCCCACTCGGTCGCGTTCTCCACCCTGGAGGCCAAGGGCGTCGCGTACGACCCCGAGTGCGTGCGCTGCCACACCGTCGGCTGGGCGCGCGTGTCCTCGCCGCAGGGCGGCGAGTGGATGCGCACGACCTCCTCCTTCTGGACCGCGGAGAAGACGCCGCACCTGCAGGACGTGGGCTGCGAGAGCTGCCACGGCCCGGGCTCGAAGCACGTGAAGGACCCGGCCGACGAGGCGGTGTTCGGCACGTGGCGTCAGGCGGGACGCTCCATGTGGAAGTCCCCGCCCAAGGACGCGTGCGCGATCTGCCACGACCCCGAGAACAGCGTGCCCTTCCAGAAGCCGGGCGCGTACGAAGCCGACTTCCTCCCGCTGGTGAACCATCACGACGTGCCCGAGGCCGAGCGGACCGTCTGGACGCCGCCGGCGCCGCCCGCCCCGAAGGACGGGAAGCAGGACCCTCCGAAGTAGGCAAGGACCGGCGCGGCGATCCGGCACCTCGCGGGTGGCCATGGCCGCCCGGTCCGTGCGCGCCGCCGCTCGGCACGGGGCACGGCCCGAACCTGCCCGACGGGGATCTCTTCACCACCGATCGGCCGCGGGGGGGGCGGACCGGCCGCGGAGGTGGGGGGCGGCGGGGGGAGGGGCCCGCGCGGCCCCCGCCGCCCCCCCCGAGCCGTCCCCGAGGCTGCGCGCCGTGGCCGTGGAGCGGGAACCGGCACGTCCCGGGAAACCGGGCTACGATGCCGGAATGGACCGTGACCAGCGTTTTCGCATCGTCTCGGTGGCCGTGATCGCCCTGGCGGTCATGGCGGGGGTGTTCGTCTCCGCCCGCCTGACCAAGGATCGGGGCACCGCGGACGCCCACTCCGGGGTCCCCATGCCCCCGACCGGGAGCCTCTACGGTCCCGCCGCCCCCGACGGGGGCGTCGCCTACGAGGACGGGTGCGCCCCGGACCCCAAGTCCCCCGCGAAGGTCCAGTTCGAGCTCAAGGACGACGTCCTCGACCTCGGGCTCGTCAAGCAGGGGGAGACCCTCGAACGCACCGTGAACGTGCGCAACGCGGGGACGGGCGTGCTCTGCGTGTCCCTCGTGGACACGGGCTGCGGCTGCGTCAAGGCGGAGTGGCCGGGCCCGAAGCGCATCGCCCCCGGCGAGCTCGGGACGGTGGTCGTCCGCATCGACACCACGGGTCGGGAGGGGGTGGTCGAGAAGCAGGTCCACGTCTACTCGAACGACCTCGAGCGCAAGGTGCGCAGCTTCACGGTGCGGCTCGAGGTGCGGCTGGGCGTGCTGGTGTCCGCGTCGTCGGCGCAGGTGAGCGGGGTGGTCTACTTCGGCCGCCACGCCGTGGGCCGCCCGGCGACGGTGAGCGTGCGGCTGAAGAGCCCGAAGGACGCCCCCGACTGGACGGTCACGTCCGTCGAGGGCACGCGCTCCAAGATCGCGTTCGAGGTGAAGCCCGTCGAGCCCGCCGACCCGGTCTTCCGCCAGCTCGACCTCGTGTTGACCCACCCGGGCTCGCGCGTGGCCAACCAGTACGACGAGGACCTCAAGATCCGCACCTCCCATCCGGAGCGGCCCGAGATCCTCCTCCACAGCCAGCTCCAGGTCGTGGACAAGTTCCTCACCTCGCCGTCGGGCGCGACGAGCTTCGGCTTCGTGCGGCAGGGGATGCCCCTGCCCTCGCGCCAGATCCTCGTGCTCTCCGGGGAGGCGAGGACCGACTTCGAGCTGGACGGCGCCTCCGTCGAGGGCGCGGGCTTCGTGGTGGTGGACGCGCCCCGGAAGGTGCCCGAGGGATGGGCCGTCGAGGTGCGCTACGACGGCAAGTCCCGGGAGGCCGGCTCCACGGTGGAGGCGACCCTCGTGATCCGGATCAAGGACGACGAGCTCAAGGAGCTCCGGGTCCCGCTCCGGGCCACCATCGGCTGATCCCGGAGGCGCGACGCTCGGGAGGACCACGCCCCGGCGAACGGTCGGGTGCGTCCCCGAAGGGACCTGCCGCGCTCCTCGCGGCGCGCCCCCCGGTCCGGCCAGGCGGCGGAACCTCGATCGACAGGCACGGAGGGCGGCGAACGCATGTGCGGCATCATCGGCTACGTCGGCGACTCGGAGGCCCTCCCCATCCTCGTGGAAGGCATCCGCCTGATGTCCTACCGGGGCTACGACTCCGCCGGCGTGGCGGTGGATGTGGAGGGGCGCCTCCTCGTCGAGAAGGACAAGGGCCGCATCGACGAGCTCGCGCCCACCTGGGACCGCACCCGCCTGCGCGGGCATGCGGGCATCGGCCACACCCGGTGGGCGACCCACGGCCGTCCGAGCCGCGTGAACGCCCACCCCCAGACGGACGGCCCCGGCGACGTCGCCGTGGTGCACAACGGCGTCGTGGAGAACGACATCGCGCTGCGTGAGGAGCTGGAGGCCTCGGGCGTGAAGCTGCGCTCCGAGACCGACACGGAGGTCTTCGCGCACCTGTTCGCCCGGGCCTTCACGGGCGATCCCGTCGCCGCCGCGGGCACGCTCTTCCGCCGGTGCCACGGTCGCTACGCCCTCGGCCTGATGCATCGGGCCCTCCCGGGGAGGCTCGTGGCGATCCGCCGCGGGTCGCCGCTGGTGGTGGGCCTGGGCCGCGGGGAGACGCTCCTCGCGTCCGACGTGCGCGCCATCGCGGGTCGCGCCGACCGCGTGGTCGAGCTCGGAGAGGACGAGATCGCGGTGCTGTCCAAGGACGGGGTGCGGCTGTACGGTGCGGACGGGGTCGAGCGCACGCGCGCGCCCGAGCCCCTGCACTACGACGAGGCGACGCTCGGGAAGGGGGCGTTCCCGCACTGGATGCTCAAGGAGATCCACGAGCAGCCCGATCGGCTTCGCGATCTCGTCGCCGCCCGGCTCGACCCGCGGCACGTGCGCGTCCGTCTCGACGAGCTCACGCTGACGGATGCCGACCTGGCCGCCGTGGAGCGGGTGGACCTCGTCGCGTGCGGGACGGCCTCCTACGCGGCCCTCTACGGGGCGCGCGCCCTCGAGCGCTTCGCGGGCGTGCCGGCCCGCATGGTGCCCGCGAGCGAGTACGACGCCGCGGCGTCCATGCTCGGCCCCCGCGTGCTCGTCGTCGCGGTGAGCCAGTCGGGCGAGACCGCCGACACCCTCGGCGCCCTCGAGGTGGCGGCCCGGGGGGGCGCGCGGACGGTGGGGGTGCTCAACGTGCGCAGCAGCCGCATCGCCCGCACCGTGGAGGGCTTCGTGGACATCCACGCGGGCCCCGAGGTGGGCGTGGCCTCGACGAAGGCCTACACGGGCATGCTGCTCTCCCTCCTGCTCCTCGCGTTGCGCCTCGGCGAGGCGAAGGGCCGGGGTCGCGCAGAGCTCGAGCGCCTGCTGAAGGACCTCCAGGAGCTGCCGTCGCGGGTGGAGCGCGCCCTCGCCTCGGCCCCTGCGGTGAAGGAGGTCGCGCGCGAGGTGCATCGCGCGGAGCACATGCTCTACCTCGGGCGCGGTCCCGACCACGCGACCGCCGTGGAGGGCGCGCTCAAGATGAAGGAGATCAGCTACATCCACGCCGAAGGCTACGCCGCCGGCGAGATGAAGCACGGGCCCATCGCGCTCGTCTCCTTCGACGTCCCGACGGTCGCGATCATGGGCCAGGGCGAGCACCGGGCCCGCATGCTCGGCAGCGTGCGGGAGGTGAAGGCCCGGGAGGGCCTCGTCGTGGCGGTGGCGAACGAGGACGACGCCGAGTCCCCGAAGGTGGCGGACGCCGTGCTCAAGGTGCCGGTCACCGACCCGTGGCTCGCGCCCATCGTGAACGTGGTGCCGCTCCAGCTCCTGGCCTACGAGGTGGCCAAGCGCCGGGGGTGCGACATCGACCAGCCGCGGAACCTGGCCAAGTCCGTGACGGTCCAATGACCGGTCCCCTGGAGGCTCTCCACCCCATGCGTCGCCGTCGGACCCTCCCCGTCGCCCCCGGTCACCCGCTCGGATCCGACCTGTCGGGAGCGGCGGCCGCCGCCGCCTCCCGCCCCGGCTCCCCCCGTGCGTTCCGCTGGACCCTGCTCGTGGGCGGCTTCCTCGTGGGTGGCGGCCTCGTGGGCTGTTCGGGGGGAGCACGGCTCGATCCGCGTCGGCAGCCGGGCGTCCCCCCCTTGTTCGGGCCCACCGCCGAGGGGGCGCCCTCCGTCGCGGTGCCGGCCGCGCGCTCCGCGGGGGGCCCCACGGGGCTCGAAGGCCTGCCCGTCGCCACCGGCGTGCGCCCCGCCCCCGGGGCGCCCCCCGGCTTCGTGCCTCGGGTGGTCTCCGTGACCCGGTACGACGCGAGTGGCCGCAGGATCGACGGCCCCGAGCTCCCGAGTGGGGGTCCTGGGGGGCCGCAGGCACCCGCGCCGGCCGCAGGCCCGGTGGTGGTGGATCCGAACGCGCCGACCCCGGCCGTCGAAGCGGCCCCCTTTCCGGAGCTGGCGGCGGGACTGCCCGACAGCTCGTCCCGGCCGCTACCCATGTGCGGCATCGCCGTGAACCTGGTGTCCGGCCCCGAGCTCCCGATGGGGGGGGCCGATGCGTTGACCGTGCCCCCGGTACCCATGGGCATCACGGAGATGCCGACCCTCGGCGAGCTGCCGCCGCCGCCGAACCCGGATCCGCTCCCGGATCCTGCCTCTCCCGAGGGCCGGGTCGCCATCGCCCCGGTGCCCGACGCCCCCGTGGAGACGCAGGGGGATCCCGACGCGGCGCCGGGTGCGCCGGCCGCGCCGGTCGTGTCCGGGAGGGGCCCCCCCCCCCCCCCCCCCCCCCCCCCCCCCCCCCCCCCCCGCCCGGGGGGGGGGGGGGGGCGGGGGGGGGGGGGCCCCCGCCCGCCCCCCTTCGCAGACCCCGAGAACCGCCGCGCCCGCACGGCCTCCAGCGTTCGGTCCTCGCGGACCCG
>CAZJJQ010000129.1:0-8866 GCA_964546345.1 uncultured Planctomycetales bacterium | reverse complement strand
CCTCCGCCCCCGCCGCCCCCGACCTCCCCCCCGCCGCGACCGCCCCCCCACCCCGCGGGGGAACCTGCGCCGCGCGCCCGGTCGTTGCTATCGGCCGGCCGGCCTGTCGCCGGGCGGCCCGCGTGATCCCGGCGGGGAGCGTCACCATGATCCAGGGTCGCGACGTCGTCACCCTCGACACGTTCTCCGCCGAGGAGATGCGCTACGTGATCGAGCGGGCCCGCGCCATGAAGGCGGAGGGCTTCGGCCTCCCCCTCCAGGGCCGCGCGCTCGCCATGGTGTTCTTCAACCCGTCGCTGCGCACGCGCGCCTCGTTCGCGATCGCGTTCAGCAGCCTGGGCGGGTCGGTGATCGACCTGACGGCCGAGCGGGACATCTGGAACCTCGAGCTCCGCGAGGGCGCGGTGATGGCCGGCGCGGCCGAGGAGCACGTGAAGGACGCCGCGCGCGTCCTCTCGGAGTACGCCGACGCGATCGCGATCCGAAGCCTGGCGCGCCACGACGACTGGGCCATGGAGCGCCGCGACCTCGTGCTCGTCTCGTTCCAGAAGCACTCGACCGTGCCCCTCTTCAACATGGAGAGCGTCCTCGAGCACCCGTGCCAGGCCTGGGGCGACGCGCTCACGCTCGAGGAGGAGTTCGGCGACCTCCGCGGCAAGCGGCTCGCGCTCAGCTGGGTGTACAGCCCGAACGCGCGCCAGCTCGCGGTCCCGCACGCGGTCTCGCTGATGGCCGGGAAGATGGGGATGCACCTCACGATCTGCCACCCCGAGGGCTACGAGCTGGACCACGGCGTGCTCGACGTGGTCCACCGCAACGCCCGCGAGGGCGGGGGCTCGGTGCGCTTCACCCCGGACCTGAGGGACGCGGTGGAGGGCGTGCACGCGGTCTACGCGGCGTCGTGGGGGAGCACGAACCTCCACGGTCGTCCCGACGAGGAGCGCCTCCTGCGCAGCCGGCACACCGACCGGCGGATCACCGCCGAGCTCATGGCGCGCACCGACCAGGGCCGGTTCCTCCACTCGATGCCGGTGCGCCGCAACGTCGAGGCCGACGACGCGGTGATCGACGGCGCGCACAGCCTCGTCATCCGGCAGGCGGGCAACCGCCTCCACATCCAGCGCGCGCTGTTCTCCGAGGTGCTGGCGTAGCGCGGGCCTACCCGCCGCGCGCGGCGAACGCCGACACGAGGAAGAACGCGCCGAGGAGCGCGACGGCGCCGCCCACGGCGTAGGCGAGCACGGCGGGCCAGAGGATCACCGACACGCCCGCCCCGGAGAGGGCCGCCCCGGCGAGGAGCGTCGCCACCCGCCACCGGAGGGAGCGCCCGGGATCCCGGGGGGCGGCGGGTTCGGGAAGGGGGGGGGCGCCGGGGGCCATCCCGGGAGGCTACTCGCCGCGGGGAGGCCTCGGAAGCCCGGCGTCGGACGGCCGGATCCGAGCCGCGGCGGCGGGGTGGAAACGGTTGGGCCCCCCTTCCTCCAGGCCGTACGTTGCTGGCCTCTCCCGCCGGGACGAACGCCGATGGCCGACAAGCAGAACAAGCTCTCCGAGAACGCCCCCGGCAAGTTCTACGTGGACGACCAGTGCATCGACTGCGATGCGTGCCGCGAGACGGCCCCCGACTTCTTCAAGCGCAACGACGAGCGCGGCTACTCCTTCGTGTACCGGCAGCCCACCACCGACGACGACAAGGCGCTGTGCCTCGAGGCCCTCGAGGGCTGCCCCGTCGAGGCGATCGGCGACGACGGGGAGTAGCGGGGACGGGGCGCGCGGGCAACGGGAGCCGTGCGAGCCATGCGCTGCCGGGTGGGGCCGCCGGGACCGCGCAGGACGCCCTGCCGCGTGCCCTGAAGATCGAAAGCTCAACGTTCAATCTTCAACCCTCGGGCGGTGGCCCCCCCCCGCTCCGGGAGCGGGGGGGCGCGCGCGGCGCTGCAAACGAGCCCGGCGGCCCGACCGTGAGGTCGAGCCGCCGGGCGGATGCGAGGAGCCGCACGCTGCCGGTTCGATCGCGGGGCGCGTGGCCGACCCCCACGGCAGGCGGGCCGGGCTCAGTCCCCCGCGCTCCACCGGACGAGGGCCTTCACCTGCCCCAGAACGATCCTCCCGTTCGGGTCCCAGGCGATGTCCTTCAGTCCGTTGAGGAAGGGAGCCGGCTCCGCGGCCCCACCCGAGCCGAACCCCGCGTCGAGCGTGCCGACGGGGAGGAAACGGAACACGGTCGCACGGGCGGGGAGAGCCCCCGCGGCGGGCAGATCCGCACCGACGAGGATGCGGCCGTCCGGCTGGAGTGCGATCTCGCGGGCATTGTCCTCGCCCACCCAGAACGTGCGGGCGATCCCCCCGGAGCCGAAGGTCCCGTCGAGCGCACCGCTCGTCTCGTACCGCAGCACGATGCAGTCGAACTCCGTCCCCCCGAACCGGCCGCGGACGAGGACGAGCGGCTTGCCGTCGCCCTGGACGACGACGCCCTGCACGGAGGGGCCGGTGACGATCCCCTGCGTGTCGGTCGTCAGGTTTCGGATCGGGAATCCCGCGTCGAGCGCACCCGACGAGGTGATCCGCGCGACGTAGGACGCCGGAGCGGAGCCTTGCATGTCCATGGCGACATAGAGACGGTCCGAGCCATCGAGCGCGCCCCCCCGAAGGAACGCGAAGGAGGAGGGCATCACGTGCCGGGCCGTTCCGCCGCTGCCGTACGTGGGGTCGAGCGCCCCCGCCGTCGTCCAACGCACGAGCAGGAGCGAGCCGCCGGCGCGACCCGCCATGACGACCTTCCCGTCGGTCTGGAGCCCGATCCGGACCTCATCGAGCGTCGCCGTGACGAGGCTCGTCACGGCCGTTCCGCCGCTGCCCCAGCTCGGGTCGAGCGCGCCGTCGGCATCGAGGCGCACCGATGCAAGGCGCCACTCCTGCTTCGGCTTCTTCACGGTGCCGACGTTGACGCACGTCACGCCGCCCACGAGGACCCGACCATCGGGCTGGATCGTCACCGCCCACGACGTGTCCTTGCCCACCGTTCCGAACAGCGCCACCCGCCCCCCCACGCCGAACGACGGATCCGGAGAGCCGTCCACCAGGAAGCGACGCACGCCCCAGCGGTCGAACGAACCGGACTTCGCCTCGTTTCCGGCGACCACGGCCTTGCCGTCCGGCTGCACGACGACGGCTCGCACCGTGAACTGCCACCCGTCGGCATCGACCGGGACGCTCGCCACCCCGGACACGCCGAACGTCGTGTCGAGCGCCCCCGGCGTCCCGCTGGCCATCGCCACGGAGCCGATCGCGAGCAAGAGCGCCGCCACCACACCTCGCACGGCCCGAGGCCGATGGCCCCGCGCGTTCGTCCGTCCATCCGGCATGCCACACCTCCGCGCCCTGCTGGGCCTGGGTTTCACCGCGGCCGACGTGGCCGCCAGCAGGGAATCGCAGGATGAGACCGCCCGGGGACGCGGAATCCGTGCCGCGTACGCGGCGATCACCGCTCTGCAACGCAGGTCTCGGAGGATTGACCCGGCCTGGGGCGCTTCCTAGACTCGCCACGACGAGGAACTCGGTCATGAACACGCAGGGAAGCGGTCTCCCCTCCGACGCAAGCCTGCTGGGGCGCATCCGGAATGGCGACGAGGAGGCCCTGACCCTGCTGCTCGCCCGGCACGAGCGGGCCATGCGCGCCAAGGCGGCCGCGGTTCTCGGCAAGGGGCTCGGACGGCGCATCTCCGTCAGCGACGTCCTCCAGGAGGCGCGCCTCGCGGCCTTCGAGAGCCTCGCCGACTTCGAGGGGAGTGGGTCGGGAGCCGTGAGGGGGTGGCTTCTGCGCGTGGTGGAGCTCAAGGCCATCGACGCCGTGCGGAGGAACGGGGCCGCCAAACGCGACGCGCACCGGGAGACCGCGCCCGCCACGACGAACGCGCGCGAGAGCCCCGTCGTCGACAAGAGTCCGACGCCCGGCGAGGCCGCGGCCACGGGCGAGCTGACGGAGATCTCCCGCCGCGCCCTCGCGGCCCTGCCCGAGGACTACCGGGAGGTCTTACGGCTGTCGCAGCTCAACGGCCTCTCCCTCCGCCAGACGGCGGAGTGCATGGGGCGCAGCCACGAGGCGACGAAGAAGCTCTATGGCCGCGCCTTGGCGCGCTTCGGCGAGCTCGTGCGCCGGTCCGCAGGACGACGCCATGAGCCCTGACCTCGACCAGGAGGACGTCATCGCCTCCGTGCTGGCGGAATGGCGCGAGCTCCGCGATCGGGGCGAGGAGGACGCCGCCGATGTGCTGCTCCGCTCTCACCCGAAGCTCGAGACCTCGCTACGCGATCGGATCGCCGCGCTCTCGCTCGTGGGCGCGGCGCTCACGGCCGGCGCGGAGCCCGCGATCGCCCACCCGCCCGAGGAGATCGGCGACTTCCACATCGTGCGCGAGATCGGCCGTGGCGGCATGGGCATCGTGTACGAGGCCGAGCAGCTCTCCATGCGGAGACGTGTGGCGCTGAAGCTCCTCCACCCGTCCTGCTCGACGGACGCGCGCGCGGTGGAGCGGTTCCGGCGCGAGGCCCGTGCCGCCGGGGGCATCCACCACACCCACGTCGTGCCCGTCTACGCGCTCGGGAGCGAGAACGGGCTCTGCTGGTTCGCCATGGAGCTGCTGCGGGGGCGCACGCTCGCCGAGGCGATCGAGGCCCGGCGGGGCGCCACCGGCAAGGCCGAGGCTCCCGAGCCCGCGGGGGCCGTCCGTCGGGCATCCCGGGAGGGAAGCGACCCCTGGGGGACGGCAGGGACAGCCACCTGGTACCGCCGCATCGCGCGCGAGTTCGGTGGCGTCGCGGAGGCCCTCGAGGCGGCCCACCGGGCGGGCATCGTCCACCGCGACGTGAAGCCGAGCAACCTGATCCTCGACGGAGACGGCACGCTCCGGCTGACCGACTTCGGGCTCGCCCACGTGCGCAGCGGCTCGACCCCCGACCTCACCGGCACGGGCGCCCTCCTGGGGACTCCCGCGTACATGAGCCCGGAGCAGGTGTGCTCCACCCGCGGGGCGCTGGACGGCCGCGCCGACGTCTACTCCCTGGGGGCCACCCTGTACGAGGTGCTCACGCTGCGGCCTCCCTTCCCGGGCAAGACCGTCCCCGAGATCCTCGCCGCGGTGCTCGCGGGCGCCCCCACGCACCCCCAGCGCCTCGATCGGCGGATCCCCAAGGAGCTCGAGGCGATCGTCCTGAAGGCCCTCGAGGACCGCGTCGAACGACGGTACGCCAGCGCGAATGCGTTCGCAAAGGACCTTCGCGCGTTCGCCGAGGGCGCGCGTGTCACCGCCCGCCCGCAGGGGCCGCTCGGACGGACTTGGAGGTCGATTCGTCGTCACCCGAGTCGCGCAGGCGCGATCGGGATCCTCGTACTCGCGCTGGGCGGTGCCGCTACCTACGCGCGGATGGCTGCGCGGACACGCGAAACGGAGCGTGCAGAGGTCACACGGGCTCGCAATCGAAGCTACGAACTGCTCCTGACACGCCAGGTGTCGGTCTGGAACGCGACGACCGCGGGTCTGGAGGACCTTCCCCTCGACGAAGCCATCGCGCTCATGCCTGAGCGTCCCGAGGCGTGGTACTACCGCGCGATGTCTGGGCAAAGCCCGAATCCCCTGTCCGATCTGGATGAGGCCCGCGAACGCGGCTTGCTACCCGGTCTCTGGCATGTCGCCCGGGCGGCAGTTCTGAGGCGCATGCAGCGCCCTGCCGAAGCCGTAGCCGAAGAGGCGCTCGCTACCCGCGCGGACGAGGCTCATCCCGAAGTGAAGGTGGCCCGAGCAGAGATCGCGTCCTACGAAGGCCGCAACGAGGCGGCGGAACGGCTCGCCGACGAGGTTCTCAAGATGTCGCAGGTGGGGGCCTACGCCGCCATGCGCGCGCATCACCTGCGAGCCGAAGCGCGGGTTCGGCGTGGGGACCTCGACGGGGCACTGCAGGACGAGGCCGCCGTGAAGCGGATGGCCGGCCCCGGCGTGGTCATGCCTTACTCCGACGCGTACATCTGCTGGCTCCTGCGGCTTCAAGGTCGGCCCGGAAGCGCGGAGCGGCATCTCGACGCCGTTCTCGAGGAGTACGGCGCTTCTCAGGCTGCGAGCGCATACTCCGATCTGCTGAGGGGCTTGTGGGCCCGAGGCGACGTGGCCGCGGTCCGCGTCGTCCTCGACCGCGGGCAGGCGCGATTCCCTGACGATGCGGGTCTGCGGATCACGCGTGCGAAGCTGCTGCCCGCCAAGGAGGGACTGGAAGCCCTGAGGCAGGTCCTGGGCACGCTTTCGGACGACGCACCCTTCACTGCAGACGCACGATCGGCGGAGGCGTCTTTCCTCCTCGACCTGGATCGGGCAGGCGAGGCCCTCCCCATCTTCGAGCGCCTGACCCAAGGCACGTCTGCGACCCCCGACGCATTCGCAGGACGCGCCATCGCGCTTCGTCGCCTCGGCAAGCACATGGAGGCCGAGGCGGTGTACCGCGACGGCCTTCGTCGCTGGCCGAGATCGGCGCAGCTGCTGAGCGGTTGCGGATGGCACCTGGCGGCACTCGGTCGCTACCAGGAGGCGCTCGATCTGATCGAGCCGCGCGTGAAGGCGCATGGCTCGGACGTAGGGCTGAGTGACCTACGGGTGGCCCTGCTCGACTTCCTGGGCCGACAACAGGAGGCGATCCCGGCGGCCCGCGAGGTGCTGAAGTACAGCGATGCGGGTCACGTGGTTGTCGGGAAGTTGCTCTACCCACGCAGTTCTGTACGGACGATGCTGCAGGTGGACGCCTCGGCAGTGCTGCCCCTGCTGCAGCGACGGTTCGCTGAGGCCCCGATGGACGCTGCGCTTCGGGAGGACCTGGCATCGGCGTTGATGGCCACGCAGCAGTACTCCGCCGCCTGGGAGGTGGTGGTGCGACCGCCGGAACCCATCCCGGATCCAAGCTGGCTCCTTCTGCGAGCGTCCGTTGCGCGTCGCACCCGCAGGTGGAAGGAGGAGGTGGACGCCGCGCAGCGGCTCGTGGATCTCAGGCCCGAGGTTCCCTTGGGTCATCTCTTCCTCGCCGAAGCGCTCGTGGCGCTGGGGGAGTCCGCGCGTGCGCTCCACGTGCTCGAGGCATGTCGGGAGCGGGCAAGGACGTTTCGCGAGAACCCCACTTCCGAGGGAATCCGCGAGACGCCATGGAACATTGTCCTCCTCCCCCTGGACGACGCCGGACTGCGCCTACTCGCAGTGCTTCAAATCAAGGCCCTGGCCCAATTGGGCCAGATCGAAGAGGCACGCCGCGTTGCGACGCAGGTACGCGCTTCGGCTGCAGGCCAGCCTGAGATCCTGATAGAGCTGCACCGCGCCTGGATAGGCAGCGACGCGGTGGGGGCTGGGCGCTATCAGGAAGCGGCGGACGAAGCGAGGGAGGCCATCCGCTTGGCGGGCCCCGCGGCGCCCCCGTCCTGGTGGGTGCATTTGGCGAACGCTGAGTTGAGCCTCGACGACCTGGCGGCGGCTCGCGCCGCGGCGGAGCGTGGCCGGATGGATCCTTCCCCGCGCTGGCGGGCGCTTGCGTTGTCGATGGCTTCCCAAGCGCTCGGCCTCGACCTCAGCCTGCCCGACAGCGCGGCGATTCAGGCACTGGAACTGGCGCGCCAAGCCATCGACCTCCTTCCCGACGACCCCTACCCCCAACTCGCACGCTGCGCCGCCCTCGCCCGGCTTGGGAAGTGGGACGAGGCCGCGGCTGCGTGGGACGCATGCATCCGCATGGACGCCGGGTTCGTGAATCTGCCCGATGTCGTGCTGGTCCGCGCGCGAATCGATCTGGGGAGGGGGGACGTCGTGGCTGCCAAACGGCGACTGGCGGAAGCTCGCGCCATGCGCCGATTCCCGAACACTCCCCTCGCGAAGCGCCTCGCCGACGAACTCGCCCGGGACATCGAGACCTTTGACAAGGTGCGGGGGCCCCGGTAGTTCGGGACCAGGCGGGGCACGCCCATCGGACCCGCGGCTGGGCACGACGCACGCCGGTCGTGAGCGCCGCCTACCGCTGCGCCTTCACCGCCGCGAGGATGGCCTTGCCGTCCTCCTCCTGCTGCTTCTGCTCGGCGTCGAGAGCCTTCTTCTTCTCCTCGACCATCGCCTTATTCGCGTCGAGCCACTCGCGCGCGGCCTTGCCGGAGGAGAACTGCTGGCCCGTGAGGTCCTTCAGGACGAGGAAGACGATCTCGCCGAGCGCCCGGCTCGTGCGGGCACCCGACTTGCCCTTGCCCTTGTTGGCCGCGGCGAGCGCGGCGCCCAGCGCCTCGGCCGCCTTCTGGTCGCCGTCGCCGCCCGTGCCCGTGTCCACGCTGACCGAGACCCCGTCCCACTTGACCGCCGTGTCGATCTTGAGCTCGCGGATCCGGTCGAGGATCGCCTCGATGCCGCGCACGTCCTTCAGGTCGCCGATGGCATCGAAGGCCCAGCGCACGATCACGTGGTTCTCGTGCTTGAGCAGCCTGACGAGCAGCGGCAGGCAGCCGCGGTGCTTGAGGGCCTTCAACGCGTCGATGGCGTCGGTGGTGTAGGCCCAGTCGAGGTTCTTGCCCTCGAGGGTGGCGAGAAGCCGCGCGCCCGCGATGGCGGGGAGCGCCTTCTGGAAGCCCATGTCCTGCGTCGCGGCGGCGCGGATCTCGAGGTTCTTGTGCGTGAGCAGCTTCGCGAGCTCGGCGACGACGTCGGGATGCTGGACCTTGGCGAGCCCGTCGATGGCATCGCACTTCGCCTCGACGTCCTTCGCCTTGACCGCCTCCTTGAACGCCGCGATGGCCTCCTTCGCCTGGGCGTTGGTGGCGAGCGCGGCCGGGAGGCCGGGGGCGGCGGGGGCCGGGGCC
>CAZJJQ010000128.1:0-8893 GCA_964546345.1 uncultured Planctomycetales bacterium | reverse complement strand
CGTCCCGCCGCAACGTCCGTCGCCGGACTGTGCGGCGGCACGGTACGTGCGTGATCACTTCCCCCGGAAACGGCAGGGGGTCCGCGTCGGCCGTCGGGACCTCGGGCCGACCTCGGACTCGAGGGGCATGACACCCAGGGGCGCCGCCCCGACCTCCCATGCCCCCTCGTCGAATGGGTGCGCGACTCCCGGCCAGGGGGGGACCCGGAAGCGCCGAGGAGGGTGGGGGCAGCGGGGGCGGGAGGGGCGCGGCGGGCGAAGGAGCACGTCGGACGCGCTCCGGTCCGTCCCGCCGCGCCGGGCTCCGAGGAAGAAGTCGGTCAGCGCCCGCCCGCTGGCTCCAGCAGCATCGGAGCGGGCCACAGGTGCTTGAAGTCCGCCGGTTCGCAGCCCTCGAAGCCGAAGTCCTCGATGGACGATGTTCCCCTCGCGATGCCCGCGATGATCTCCGCGTCCTCCGGGGTCACCCGGACCACGTCATCGCCCGTGCTCCCTCGAGGCGAGCTCGTCGAGACGACCCGCCCCGAGATCGCCAGGCTGGAGATCTGCGCGGTGAACGTCTGGTGCAGCTCCCCGTAGCTGAGCGGCACACCCGTCGACATCTGGTGGATCGCCACCGCGACCCCGATGGCACCGGCCGACTTCCGCTCGGAGGGCGTCCCGTGGTGGGAAGGGCTGTTGAACTGAAAGTCCCCCATCGACTGCAGGAGCGCGTAGTACTGATCGATCACCGACGCAGGGAAGCCCTTGCCGAGCACCATGTAGTACCCGCCGAAGGCGTCCGCCTCGAGCTCCACGGTCCGGCTGGTGGAGGCCCCGTTGTTGATCCATCCGAATCGGAACTGGGCTTGGTGCGCGAACTCGTGGGCCATGGCTCCGGCGAGCGCGGCGGATGATCCTTGGCCGGAGACGACCGACCAGGACAGGTTCTTCCCGAAGAGGATGTACCCCTCCGGAAACGACAGCGCGTTCCGAACCCCCGCACACTCGTCGAACGCGTAGACCTGCGTCGGCAGCTGCCAGAAGCCGTTCTGGATCGAGATCTCCTGGAGGAACTGCTGGTCGAGGATGGGGCTGCCGAAGGTGGGGATCGGGCCGCATCCCATCTGCCCCTGCGAGGCCCCCTGGTAGCTGCTGCTGTAGCAGCCGGCGCTGACTGGGTACCGGATCGGCGGAGTCGGGGTCCAGGGGTCCACCCCCCCCTCGCCGCATCCCACGGAGAGGACCAACGCGAGGCCCGCGAGCCCCGTCCACCGCATCCACCTGAACGACCGCGTCGTCCGCCTCGCACGCCGCAGCTGCTGAGGTTCCATCGGCGCCCTCCTCCTGAACGGCCCGGCGAGCCGCCGTCCTACGCTGCCGGGTGACCACGTAGACCTGGGCCGGCGCCCCCCGCCACGCGTGGCGCAGCGCGGAGCTCCGGGCGTGCACGGGCGCAGGAACGACCCTGCGCCCTGTCCTCGCGGGAAGTTCGGCGGAACTGGACGAACCTCGTTTCACGGACGGGCCGGCTCAGCGCGCGATCGAGGCGGAGCACCCTCCACCACGATGGACCCCACGACCTCTCTGCGCGTGCAGGGCGCTCAGAACGGAGCTCTGGTCGCCGCCTCAGCGGAGATCGGCGCTGGCCGTTGGAGGCGGAGACGGCGCCCCGGCGTTTCACCCACCGCGATACGTGCACGTCCTCCTGCGTCTGGCGGGCGTGACTGGCGGACGATAGAGTCGGAGCCACCGCCGGGGCGGCGGGAAGGAGAACGCGATGGCGAGATCCGTGACCGTGGCGGCGATGCTCATGGGCCTCCTGGTCGGCCTCATGACGGGGTTGAGCAACAGTGCGGTGGTGGCGGCCGTGTTGCCGCTCTTGTTCGGGCTGCTCGGCAGCGCCAGCGGCTTCCAGCTGCTCCGCGCCGACACGGGCAGCCTGGCCGTGGCGGCACGCGTGCGGATGGCGGGGTGGGCCTCTGCTGCGTTCGCTGCCACGTGCATCCTCGGCCTCGGCTACGGGATCGCGGCGCGAAGTCCCGCGGGATGGAGCGCCCTCGTTCCGGTCTCCCGTTCGTCCACGGTCGGCGCCCCCTCGTTGCCGGCCGACCCGGCGCTGACGAGCGAAGAGCTGGTCGACTTGAGCGTCCTCGACCGGAAGCTCGCCGCCGTCGGGGTGGAGTCACCCGATCGCGCCCGGATCCTCAACGCCGCCTCGGGACAGCTGCACGGGGCCCACGGGACCGGGACCGATCCCGCCACGCTCGCCCCGGAGCTGGCACGCCTCGTCAGCGAGTTGAAGCCGCACGCGGAGGCCGAGGATCGACCGGATGTCCTTTATCGAACCTGGCTACGCCTCGGCACGCTCGTGGTCTCGATGTCGGCGGTCCCCCCCGAGGCGCGGCCCGATCTGCTGCTGGATGCGACGAAGCTCCTCCGCACCCTCCGCGACGACGACGACACGCTGGTCTGGCTTGCGAAGCGGACGTTCGCAACGACCCGACTGTACGACGCCGAGGCGAAGTTCCGGCTGGCGCACCCGGCCAGTCCGACCTCGTGGCGGGCGGACGGGGAGCTGGGCAAGAACCTCACGGAGCTCGTCGACAAGCTCGCTGTCGCCGCCCGCAGCGGCACCGCCAGCCTGGAGCTGAAGCCGGGCACCGGACGCGGCCTGGCTTCAGGACCCTGATCCGCCAGGACCTTCTCGCAGCGCTCCGGCCCGACCGCGCAGACGCGGCGTGAACCTGCCGCCCCCGCGCGCGCCTACCCCTCCGCGAGGCGCCTTCGGTGGCGCAGCTCCGCAGTCCAGTCGGCGATCGTCTTCGGCGGGAACGGGAGTGCTCCCGCTCGCAGGCGCTCCTCGAGCCCGGCCGTGCGCAGCAGCAGGTCGTCGAGCACCCGCGCCGCCGCCCGCGGCGGGAGCCCCACGTCGGCGGCCAGCGCCAGCAGGCGCCGACGCGAGAGCCCCGTGGTGACGCCCCCCACCGTCAGGGCGAAGCTCGTGTCTCCGTAGGGCACCGTGGACGGCAGGTCGTACGCCGGCGCGACGCGCCACTCCCCGTCGGGCGTCGAGAGGATCGCCGCGTTCTTCGCATGGAGATCGCCGTTGCCCGTGAGCCATGCGAACACGACCTGCTGGTAGAGCGCCCGCAACGCGACGGCGCGGGCCGGGCAGAGGTCGGCGAGGCCGCGCAGGACGTCCTCCATCGTGACCTGGTACTTGTCGGCCGGCCAACGCCCCAGGACCTGGCAGGCGTCCTCGCACGCGAGAGGACGCGTCGTCCCGTCGGGCTGGGGCAGCCGGTCAAATCGACGCACCAGCAGGCCCGCCCGGCCCTCCGCGTCGTGCACGACCTCGAACGCGACGGTCGGCACACGGGCCTCGCGGGCGAGCGCGAGGAAGAACGCCTCGTTGGCCACCAGGTGCGGGTACTCGGGAGGATCGAGCTTGAGCAGGTAGCGCTCGCCGGCCCGGGCCACGGGCAACGAGATCACCCGCGCCGACACCTTGTCCTGCACCCCGGGGATGCCGACGGGGTCGATCATCCCGGCATCCGCCAGCACCTCCGCGAACCGAACTTCCGACCAGGCCCGCGACACCCGGACGAGCGCGTCCGCGCTCGTGGGCTCGGTCCCTTCCGCCACCACCTGCACGTCCCCCACCGTGTCTCTTCCCACCGCGAGGAGGAGCGACAGCTCGTCGTCCGCCGACGTCTTCACGGCCCGGCGCAGATTCGTGAGCCGACGCCCCTCCGGCAGCAGCCCCGCGAAGAACGCCGGCACGGCGCCTGCGCCGGTGCGCACGACCTCGGACGTAGGCGGCAGGCTCGTCGCGACCCCGGGCCCGCCCGAGGCGAGGTACTCCGCGCGGTACTCGAACTGAACGCCGTCGCGGTCGCGGCGCAGCGCGGCGGCATGGCGCCCCCCCTTCCAGACCTCCGCGGTCGCGACGGCCCGGAGGCCCTCCAGGTCGGCGCCCATCAGTCGGTCCGCCGCACGTGCGCCGTCAACTCGAGCCCCAGCGCATCCAGGACCGCGATCAGCTTGTCGAGCCGCACGGTCGCCTTGCCCGCCTCGAGGGCCCGAACGAAGCGCGAGGAGCACAGGGCGAGCTCTGCGAGGCCCTCCTGGGTGAGGCGCAGCGACTTCCGGCGCGCCCGGACCTGACCGGCCAGCGCGGCCAGCGGCCCGGGATCGGGCACAGGGCCCTCCAAAGCGGTACGATCATTCCGATTCTTGCCGGGCATGGCGACTCCGCGGCGCGCTCCTCAAGGATAGGCACGATCGTGCCGCATCTGATCAGAGCATAGCCCATCCTTGCCGTCCGCGCCAATATCCGGATCGATCGTGCCGCTTCCACGTCGCCCATGTCGTGGGGAGCTCTGGAGGAGGGTGGGGGCGCCGGGGGAGGGAGGCCCACAAACGTGGGGTGGTACAAGCGCCCGGCGTGGCCCCCGCCGCCCCCACGATCCCGGAAGAGATTGCCCGCTACCTCCGCACGGGGGAGAGGGACCCGCTGAGCTTCGCCTGGCCAGGAGGCCCCGGTGAAGGGGGGTCGCTCGCACGCCGGGACCTGAGGGGCGCCCTCATCGCGGAGGTGCGACGGCGCGCCCGGGGCCGGCGGCAGATGCGCCTGCCCACCACCGACACGGTCGCGCTCACGCGCGGCAAGGTGGAGCCGATGGTCAGGGGCCTGTTCCCGCGGGCGGAGCAGGAGGCGGTGCTCGCGCTGCTCGAGCGCTCGGTCGTGTTCGTCACCGGAGAGAGCGTCGAGGCCGTGCTCTGGGACGCTTTCGACGAGCCCACGGCGTGGACGGTCGCCAACCTGTACCTGCGCAGCGTCGGCGCACGCCTCCTCGCGAAGGACGCGCCCCGCATCGTGGGCTTGAGCGTGGAGACGACCTGCTACGTCACGCCGGAGTGCCTGCAAGCCGAAGATCGCTTCGCCGACTACATCGTCCACGAGGCGGCGCACGTGTTCCACAACCACAAACGCGCCCGTCTGGGCCTGCGCGCGACGCGCACGAAGGAGTGGCTGCTCGAGATCGACTTCCGACAGCGCGAACCCTTCGCGTACGCCTGCGAGGCCTACGCGCGCGTGTGTGCGCTCGCCCAGAGCGCCGCCGAACGCCGCGCGTTGGCGGCGGAGTACGGCCGCACGACGCGCGTGGCCCTCCCTCCCGCGGATCGCTCCTGGACAGCCGCCATGGTCGCGGCGGCCGCGTCGGCGCGCAACGGTTGGAAGGTCATCCTCGCGCAGTGCGCGCCGAAGTGACCGCACCGTACCAGGCTCGAGTCCACCCTGTGATGGACGTCAGCCTCGTACGTTTCGTTCACTTGCCGTCGGGGGTGAACCGGACGACGTAGGCGTCGCAGGTGCCCTTGCCCGAGAGCGTGGTCTCGTTCGTCTCGCCGAGGCCGAACGTGGCGGAGCCCGTGTAGTAGCCGCACATCACGACGCTCTGCTTCGCGTCCTTCTTCGCAGGGACGATCGAGACGCCCGTGATGCCGGCCTCGTCGGAGCCACCGCCCGTGGACATGGCCCAGTCCACCGTGCTCTTCCCCGGGTTGAATCGGACGAGGAAGACGTCGTGGGCGCCCTGGCTCGTCAGCTTGTTCTTCGAGCCGCCGAAGCCCGAGATCGTGCCGCTGAAGAACCCTACGACCACGGCGCCGCCGTTCGAGTCCGCCGCGATCGACAGCCCGACGCTGCCCTGCTTCGCCACCGGGCCATCGGCCTGCGTGGCCCACACGGACTTGCCGCTCTTGTCGTAGCAGGCGATGAAGGCATTCTCCGCGGTGGAGTCCGTAGTGTCGAGGGTCGTGGAGCCGAAGGCCGCCTTGCCGTAGAACCCGCCCGTCAAGAGCACGGCCCCATCGTTGGGCGAGATCGTGATGCCGTAGAGCTCGTCCTTGCCCTCGCCACCCGCGGACACCTGCCACGCCCGGGCCCCGTCCTTGTCGAACTTGGCGGCGAACACGTCCGCTGCGGTGCTCGCCGACGTGAGGGCGGTCGCCGACTTGTCGTTGCTGTTCGTCGAGTCCACGGTCATGCCCTTCCCCGTAAACCCCCCTCCCGCGGCGATGTTGGAGTCCGAATCGCTCGCGACGGCCCACACGACCGAGTAGCCGGTCTTGGACTCGCTTTGGAAGGCCCGCGCCCAGACCAGGGCCCCCTTCGTGTCGTACTTGGCGAGGAAGCCGTCCACCGCGCCGCTGGAGGTGAGCTTCTTCTCCTTGGACTCGCCCGCGCCGAACGTCACAGATCCCGCGAACACGCCACCGACCACCGCCGTGCCGTCATTCGTGGCGCAGACACAGAGCCCCTGATCGGTGCCGCTCGAGCCGACGCACACCCCCCAGACCAGAGCCCCATCGGCCGTGTATCGGGCCACGAACGCGTCGTCCTTCCCGTTCGACGAGAGGGTGACCTCGTCTTCGCCGAGGTCCTTGTCGCTGAGGGTGATGCTCCCCGAGAAGAACCCGGTCACCACGATGGCGGCGTCGCTGGTCACGGCCACTGCCGTCGCGTCGCAGGTGGAGTCCCCGTGGATGCACCGCGTCCATCCCACCGAGCCGTCGGTCTCGTAGCGCACGACGTAGGAGCAGTTCGTCCCGTCCGGGGCGGCCAGAGTCGCGGCCGTCTTGCCGTTGCGGTCGCACACCGAGGTCTCGGCGTTCATCGAGCCCACCACGACCGACCAGCCCTTGGAATGCGTCGCCGCCGCGCGCGCGAACGTCGTCGTCGCCTCCGCGCCGCCGGCCGTCGTGGCCCACGACACCACGGCGCTCGCCACCATGGGCTGAACACCAGGCACTTCGGAGGTCAGGCCCCCGCCGCCGCACGAGGCGAGGGGGGCCGCGAAGCCGACGAGCATCAGGCAGGTCGAGAGGCGCACGGGACGGTCCTCCAGGTGCCGCTCGCTCCGACCGCGGAGCGATTCGCACCGACGAGCCCACCCCGGGGGGGTGGAAAACTCGGCATGTATCGGGAGGATTCCAAGGCGCGCTGTAGCGCGAACGCCACGAAGGTTGCGGATTCTCGCTCAACGCTTGCGTGTCGCCCTCTGTTCGCACGAAGATCGAACGAAGGGTGGCCTCTGCAGACGCCCAGCACGTTCAGATTCCGTACGCGACCGCACCTTCCCACGAGGAACCGAACTCCGCACCTACGACCGCACTACGCTCCTGCATCGCGGACGAACCCTCGGGCGTATTCGCCACCCCGCGCGACGAGCTGCTCATGGGATCCCGACTCGGTGATGCGGCCCCCACGCAGGACGTGAATCCCATGCGCGGCACGCGCGACGAGCAGACTGTGCGTCGCCACGAACACCGTACGACCCTGCGCCCAGCGGCGGAAGGCCTCCACCCACGCTCGCTCGGCCCACACGTCGAGCCCCCGCGTGGGCTCGTCGAGCAGCACCACGGGAGCGTCGCGCAGCACCACGCGGGCCCATCCCACGCGTTGCCACTCGCCCGTGCTGAGGTCCGTCCCACCCCGGAAGCTCGGGCCGAGGACCGTGTCCCAACCTTGGGGCAGCCGTGCCAGCAGCGCCCCGAGGCGCGCGACCTCGGCCACGTGTGCGCGCTCCGCCTGCGTGAGTGTGCCCCCGGGACGCGCCAGAGCGACGTTGTCGGCCAACGTGCCGTCGAACCGCAGGGGATCGATGGGCAGCAGCGCCATGCGACGACGCAAGGCGACGGGATCGAACGAGGGCAGGGGTATCGCGTCCCAGGAGATCGCTCCGCTCTCCGGATCCGCCAGCCGAGCGAGCAGGCGCAGGAGCGTGGTCTTCCCCGCGCCGTTGGCACCCAAGACGGCCGTGATCTTGCCCGCGGGAAGATCCAGGCTGACGCCGTCGAGGGCCGGGCCGCCGCCGCTTCGGTAGCGATAGGTGACTCCCTCGACGGTGATCCCGCGGGCCAGCTGCGACGGCACCGCGGTCGCAGCGGCGGGCGCCGTGATCCGCGGCTTCACCTCCAGCAGGTCGAACAGCGCATCAAGGTTCATGACCGCCGACAGCGCTTGCGCCGCCTGCCCGAGGGCCGACCGCACCACCCGCTGCCCCTGGAGGAAGGCCTGAGCGCAGAGGGCGACCTGTCCGGCCGTCAGCCGGTCCTGGAACGCCCGCTGGAGCACGAACGCGACCGCGCCCCCTGCGACGAACAGGGCGAACGCCCCCGCCGCCGCCTCCGCCACGCCCTCGCGCCGGGTCAACGCCATGTCCGCGGCGCTCAGCCGCTGCCGCAGGGCTGCGTACCTCGCCCGGATCGGGTCGCCGAGCTCGAACGCCCGGACCTGCGCGGCGGTCCCCCGCGACGTGAGCAGGTCGTCGAGGACGTACGTCTCCCGTTTGAGCGGCGTCGTCTCGATCAGGAACCGCCGCCGGGCCAGCGTGCCGCGGACCGCCACGACGAGGGCGGGCCCGGCGCTGGCGACGAGCGCCCACGGCAGCCACGGCCCGAGGGGCAGGAGCACGACCGCGAGCGCGGCGAGGGTGAGCAGGTCCTGCACGAACGACTCGGCGCTCGACAGCAAGGCGAGAGGCCTCGAAGCACCCTCCCAGCGGGCGCGGTGCAGGCGGTCGTACGCTTCCGGTTGCTCCCAGACCTCGAGGTCGGCCCTCACGCACGCTTCCTGCACCTGGCTCGCAACCGCGTCGGCGAGGGCGAGCGCCTGCGCGGACCGCGCCACGTCGCGCGCGCGTCGCAGGAGGTCCTCGAGGAGCCACAGCCCCCCCAGCAGCGCCGCCCACCCGACTGTCGCCGCCGTCGCGGAGGCGCCGCCCTCGCGCAGGTCCCGCACCAACCCGTCGATGGCCTGCCGGGCCACCAGCGCGGAGGCCGCCGGCAGCAGGGCGAGCGGGATCAGGAGCGCGATCGCCCACCGGGTGGCGCGGGGAGCGGC
>CAZJJQ010000127.1:0-8895 GCA_964546345.1 uncultured Planctomycetales bacterium | reverse complement strand
GGCGCGGCGGTAGACTCCCCCGACCATGTCCGAGGCCGCCGTCGAGATCCAGGGGCTCTCCAAGACGTATCGCGTCCGCGAACGCCGCCCGGGCTTCCTCGGCGGCCTGCGGCACGTCTTCGCCCCGGCCACGCGCGCCGTCCCCGCGATCACCGACGTCTCCTTCCGCATCGAGCCCGGCGAGCGCGTCGCGTTCGTGGGCCCCAACGGCGCCGGCAAGTCCACCACGCTCAAGATCCTGACGGGCATCCTCCACCCGACGTCGGGCACGGCGCGCGTCCTCGGCCTCGTGCCCTGGGCCGATCGCACCGCGCTCGGCTTCCGCATCGGCACCGTGTTCGGCCAGCGCAGCCAGCTGTGGTGGCACCTGCCCGCCAGCGACACGTTCGCGCTCCTCGCGAAGGTCTACGAGGTGGATCCCCGCGTCCACCGCGACCGGCACGACCGCCTCGTCGAGGCGTTCAAGCTCGCCGACCTCCTCGGCAAGCCCGTGCGCCAGCTGTCCCTCGGCGAACGCATGCGCTGCGAGCTCGTCGCGAGCCTCCTCCACGCGCCCGAGCTGCTCGTCCTCGACGAGCCCACGATCGGCCTCGACGTCACGGCGAAGGCCGTGATCCGCGACCTCGTGCGCGAACGCAGCGTCGAGGACGGCTGCACCGTCCTCCTCGCCTCCCACGACACGGGCGACATGGAGCGCGTCTGCGAGCGCGTGCTGGTCATCCACCACGGACGCCTGCTCCTCGACCGGCCCGTCGCGACCCTCAAGCGCACCTACCTCCAGCGCAAGGTCGTGACGCTCGCCACCGTCGAGCGCGACGTGACCATCGACCTGCGCGGCGTGAAGGTCCGCGAGCGCGCGGCGCACCGCACGGTGCTCGAGGTGGACACCGCGATCACGCCCGTCGAGGCCGTCGTCTCGGCGGCGCTCGGGGCCACGCGCCTCGAGGACCTCTCGGTCGAGGACCCGCCGATGGAAGAGATCGTCCAGGCGATCTACGAGGCGGCGGAGGCGGAACGGCTGCGGAAGGGGGGGGCGGCGGGGGCCGCAACGCCCGGTGGAGGAGCGCCGTGAGCGCGGCGGTCCCGCTTCGGCGTCGCGGCGCGGGCTGGCCCGCGTACCTGGCTGCGACCCGGGTGTCGGCACGGCACGCATGGGCCACCCGCGGCGACGCGTTCGGCCGCACCGCGTTCCTCGGCGTGCTCCTCTTCATCTTCGGCCGCCTCTGGCACTCCGTGGCCGCCGACGGCGGCACGCAGGACGCGCGCGCCTATCTCTGGTACCTGGCCGTCACCGAGTGGGTGCTCCTCTCCGTCCCCGGGGTCCACCTCGACGTGATGGCCGACGTACGCAGCGGCGACCTCGCCTACCGGCTCTCGCGACCCGTCTCCTACGTGGGGACGCGCGTCGCCGAGGCGCTGGGCACGCTCCTCGTCCGCCTCGCCATCCTCGGCCCCGCGTCGTTCGCCTACGCGTGGATCTTCTCCGGCGGCCTCCCCGACGACCCGCGCGGCCTCGTCCTCGCCGTGCCCCTGGGCCTCCTCGCCGGCACGTTCGGAGTCCTGGCGCAGGCCGGCATCGGGCTGACGGCGGTCTGGATCCAGGACGTCTCCCCCGTCTACTGGGTGTGGCAGAAGCTCGCCTTCGTCCTCGGCGGGCTCATCCTCCCGCTCTCCCTCTACCCGGACTGGCTGCAGACCCTCGCCGCCTGGACCCCGTTCTCCGCGTTCCTCAACGGCCCCGCGCGCGTCGCCTTCGGCTGGGACCCGGCCGGGGCTGCGCTCACGGCCGTGACGCTCCTCGGGTGGCTCCTCGCCACGGCGCTCGGCACGACCTGGCTGCACCGGCGAGCGCTGGCCGTCCTCGACGTGAACGGGGGCTGAGCATGCGCCCGCGCCCCCTCTTCGGCTACCTGCGCGCGCGCCTGCGCACGAGCCTCCGCGCCTCCTTCGCGCTGCGGGGCGCGTTCTGGATGCAGGCGGGCCTGATGCTCGTCAACGACCTCATCTGGATGTCCGCCTGGTGGATCTTCTTCGCCCGCTTCGACCGCGTGGGCGGCTGGACGCTCCACGATCTGCTGACGGTGCACGCCATGGTCGCCGTCGCCGTCGGCTTCACGGTGATCCCCGGCGGCGGGATGCGGGTGCTCGGCAAGGCCATCTCGGACGGCGACCTCGACGCCGTCCTCACGCAGCCGAAGCCGCCCCTCCTCCAATTGGTGATGTCGAGGAGCGACGCCTCGGGCTGGGGCGACCTCGTGCACGGGGTGATCCTGCTCTCCTGGGTCGGTCACGTCGAGCCCGCCCGCGTCCCCCTGGCCGTCCTCGGCGGCATCGGCGGCGCCAGCGCGCTCCTCTCGATCGGCGTCCTCTTCCAGAGCCTCGCGTTCTGGCTGGGGCCCGTGGACACCCTCGCGCGCCAGATGTGGGAGTTCGTGATCACGTTCTCGCTCTATCCCGAGCGCCTGTTCGGCGGCCCCCTGCGGTTCGTCCTGTTCACGTTCCTCCCCGCCGCCTTCGTCAGCTGGATGCCCGCGTCGTTGGTCCGCGCGTTCTCCCTCGAGACGCTCGGCTACGTGCTCGCGGGCGCGGTCGCGTTCCCCCTCGTGGCCGCGTGGGTCTTCCGGCTCGGCCTGCGCTCCTACACGAGCGGCAACCGCGTGGGGCAGGGGGCATGAAGTAGCCGTACGGAGCCGGCGCAAACTTCTCTACTTGATCGCCGTCCCACGGTGCAAGCCCAGCGAGTAGAGGATCTTGCCCCGCCTCCGTACCGCCACTGCCACGCCGCCCGCCGTCGAAGGCCGTCGATCTCGCTCAGCGCTCGAACCGGACGATCAGGACGGGGTCGGCCTTCCCGGACAGGTTGCCGGTCTCGATGACGCGGACTGTGTCCTGCGCCCCTTCGTTGTTCGAGGCCACCGCGAAACGGAGGCGGAACTCGCTCCGGCCCCGTGCGGACGCGAGGTCCGCGAGCACGGCCGAGGTGACGTCGGCCGTGCGGAGACCGTCACCCGCCGACGTGGACAGGACCGCGATGCCCGAGCTCAGGGTCCCGCCGGTGAAGTCGATGGTGTCCACCCCCGAGCCGAGATCCACGTGATCGACGAGGAGGTTCCCGAGATCCGTGAAGGGGCTCCCGAAGCCCGTGTCCTCCTGCTCGATCTCGAGGGTGGCCGAGAGGATGGTGGCGTTCGCGGGGAGCGTCGCCAGGGAGAAGCTGAGCACCGCCCGGATCGGGACGTTGGAGCTGTTGTCGCCGAAGTTGAGCGTGTTGGAGACGGTCGCGCCGGTCGGATTGACGGTCCCCTCCCGCGCCTTCGTGCCCGGGAGGGTCACCGTCTCCTCGTTGCCTCCGCCACTCCCTCCGCAGCCGAGGACCCCACAGGCGAGCAGGATCCCCAGGAGCGGAACCGCAGCGGTGCGCGTGCGCATGGGTGAGTCCTTCCGTTCGAAGATCGGCCGATCCACGCCGGATCGTAGCCAGGCGCCCGGGTCGAGACCAGGGGCCGGGCGCACGAGGGCCGCGGGCGGCCCGTTCGTCAGTACCCCCGCGCGGCCAGCCGCCGCGCGACGTCGAGGTAGAACGCGCGATGGTCGAACCGCGCCATCCCGGGCGGCGTCCAGTGCCAGCCCGTCTCGGCGAGGTGGTCGGCCTCGAGGGTCCCCCACGACTCGCCCCAACGGGCGCTGTGGATCGACACGAGCCCGTCGTTCGGCCCCTCGGCCCGCTGGAGCAGCCGGTACGACACCTGGAGCGGCGCCGCGATCGCCCACCAGGGGCGCGACGCACCGTACGAGAACGTGGGCACCTCCGGCCCGCCCAGCAGCGCCGCGTTGCGCTCCTCGCACGCGTCGCGCTCGAGGTCGTGGAAGGCCTGCCGCTCGACGCCGAGCGCGTCGAACAGCCTCCACGCGGCGAGCGCCCGCCCGATGCGCTGGTTGCCCCAGTCCGCGACCGCCGTGCCCCGGTGCGGCGTCGAGATCGTGACGAGCGACGCGACCTTGCGGTGCCCGCCCAACCGCCCGACGTACCACCGCGCGTCCAGCCCGCCCATGCTGTGGCCGACGAGGTTCACCCGGTCGTAGGGCAGCGCGTCCACCGCGGCGGCCAGCGCCTCCGCACGGGCGACCACGCCCGCCGAGGCCGGCAGCGGCACCGCGTGGACGCGGACCCCCGTCTCGCGCAGCGCCTCCTCCACGCCCTGGAAGTAGGCGAAGGAGAGCAGGCGCGACAGGCTGCGCCGCACGAACCCGAGCAGCCCGTGCACGAGGACGATCGGGTGCTGCGGCACGGCCGGGGCGGACGCGCCGAGGAGGGAGGGGGCGGCGGGGGAGGGAGCGACCGGAGGAGGCGGGGCGGGATCCATGGGGACGGCCGGTCAGCGACGGGTGAGCCAGACGACGAGCCCGACGACGAGCGCGAGGACGGCGATCGCGACGGCGACGCGCAGCTTGGACACCGGGCGCTTGCCCACGACCTTGCCGGTCTGGCCGTTCACCAGGAACGTGTACAGCCTGTCCTCGTAGCGGTAGGCGGCGATCCAGAGCGGCAGGAGCAGGTGCTTCCAGGTGACGTCCGCGTGCTGGGTCCACACGCGCAGGTTGCGCTGCGTGTCGCCCGGGACGTCCCGCGAGCATGCGGAGATCTCCGCCTGGTTCACCTCCTCGCGGGCCCGCTTCCACCCGTCCGCCAGCTCGACCACGTACTCCTCGGCCACCCACCCGGAGAGGTACTCCGAGCGGTAGGGCTGCGCGGCCTTCAGGTCGAAGGGGTAGCTCTTGCGCAGGAGCCGCTCGTCCACGCCCTTCGACGCGCACACGAGCACGTCGTCGTAGAAGCCCGTGCGCTGCCCCGAGGCCGGCCGCCACTCGGTGCGCGTCTCGGTCCGGGTCTGCCCGTTGGACGTCACCGTGTAGGTGTGGTGGTACCCGGCCTCGGCGGTCCACCGCGACCAGGTCTTCGTGTCGTAGGTCCAGAACGGCACGTACACGCCCCGCATCACGTCCGTCGCCGCCCGCTCGAGGGCGCGGCGGGGCCGGAACAGGCCCTTGCCGAGCCAGGTCCTCCAGATGTCCTTCGCCTTGGCCTGGTCGATCGCGAACGGCAGGACGCTCTGCGGGAGGATCCGCGTCTCGTCGTCGCCCACGCGCTCGATCACGTGGGGCGCGCCGCAGAACGGGCAGCCCGCGGCCACCGTGCTGCCCGGGAACGTCACCTGCGCCCCGCACCGATCGCAGCCGAACACCTTCGGGACGTCCCGGCGTCGCAGGGCCTCCGGGACGTGCTCGAGCGCGTACTCGACGGCCACGTAGTCGTCGTCCCGGGGCACGCCCTTCGCGCTGCCGCAGAACCCGCACTTGAGCCCGGAGGTCGCGGGATCCCACAGCATCAACGCGCCGCACCCGGCGCAGGCGTACTTCTGGGCCTTCACCGCGCCGCCGACGGGCGTGGCGCTGCCCGCCGCGGGCTCGGAGGGGAACTCGGCCCCGCACGCCATGCACCAGCGGCCCGGCGACGGCGGCGCGCCGCACTTCGGGCACACGGCCTCATCCACGGGCCTGCTCGCATCGACCGTCGGCGACTCGTCGGTCATGTCAGGCCCTCACCCGGAGGACGAAACGCGCCGGCCGGCCGGGACCGCCGCCGACGAGGAGGGAGAGCGCGGCCTCCTGCGGATGCCCCGGCGCCGCGTCGATCACCACGGCCTCGTCGAGGTCCACGGTCCGCCGCACCGAGAGCTCGGCCAGCACCGCCGTGGCGCCGCACGGGTGCGTCAGCCGCGGCACGGCCGTCACGACCGCCCCGCACGTCCCGCACGGCGACAGCGTCACCAACCACTCGACCCGCACCTCGGCGCCCGCCCACATCGGGTCGTCCGTGGTCCGGCTCACGCGCGCGCCCGCCGGCCACGTCACCGTGCCCACGGGCAGGGCGACGGGCACCCCTTGCTCGGCCCCCGTGGTCGCCGCGGTGCCCGGCAGGCCCCCGCCGCCCACGAGCCCCACCCGAAGCCCCGACGGCAGCCGCTCGACCTGGGACCTCGCCCACCCGGGCAGGACCCCCGCGTCCACGGTCCATCGGGCCTCCCTCTCCCCCTGGATCGAGAGGTGAGGACGCCCCGCGCCATAGGGCGGCGCGACGTAGCCGGGGGCGACCTCCACGGCACGACAGCCGACGAGCCCGAAGCCGAGCGCCAGGGCGGCCAGGGGGGTGCGGAACCGTCCGTCGAGCATCACGCCTCCGGGTGCGAGTCTACGCACGGCCCCCGGCCGCGGCGAGGCTGCCGCCGGGTCCCCGCGGATCCTCTTCACGCTCGGGCTCCGCCGCTCCGACTGCGGCGCACGGCCCTCCCCCCGTCGGGCCTCATCGGCCCGAAAGCCCCACCCTTCCCGCGGGCCCCTCCGTCCGCGCCCATCGCGCCGGCCGACGGCCCCCGCGCGGTCGTCGCCGCCTCCGCCGCGGCGGGGTAGGTTCGCGCCCATGCCCGAGACCGCAGTCCGCTTCGAGCACGTCGTCAAGCGCTTCGGCGACTTCACCGCCGTGGACGGCATCGACCTCGAGGTGCCCAAGGGCACGATCTTCGGGCTCCTGGGGCCCAACGGCGCCGGGAAGACCTCGTCGATCCGCATGCTGATGAACGTCTTCGCGCCCGACGAAGGCCGCGTGGAGGTCCTCGGCGCGACGATGGACGAGGCGACGAAGGCGCGCCTCGGCTACCTCCCCGAGGAGCGCGGGCTCTACAAGAAGATGCGGGTGCGCGAGCTGCTCCTCTTCTTCGGCCGCATCAAGGGGCGCGACCGCGCGTTCCTCGAGCCGCGGATCCTGCGGTGGACCGAGCGGATGGGCCTCGGATCTTGGATCGACCGGCGGGTCGAGGAGCTGTCGAAGGGCATGGCGCAGAAGGTGCAGTTCCTCGCGACGATCGTGCACGAGCCCGAGCTCGTGGTGCTCGACGAGCCGTTCGCGGGGCTCGACCCCGTGAACCGCGACGCGCTGCGCGACGTGGTCCTCGAGCTGCGGCGCACGGGCACGACGATCGTGTTCTCGACGCACGTGATGGAGCAGGCCGAGTCGCTGTGCGACCGGATCCTGCTCATCTACCGCGGCAAGCCGAAGCTGTACGGGACGGTCGAGGAGGTGCGGCGCCGCGAGGGACGGGAGGCGGCGTTCGTGAGGATGGAGGGGGCGGCGGGGGACGCGTTCCGCGGCCTGCCGGGCGTCACCGCGGTCTCCGACGGCGGCAAGGACGCCGAGCTGTCGCTGGCGCCGGGCACCGACCCCAACGCGCTGCTGCGCGCGCTGCTCGAGCGCGGGACCGTGCGCCACTTCGAGGTGCGCACGCCGAGCCTCCACGAGATCTTCAAGCGGGTGGTCGGGGAGGCGTCGGCATGAGCCGTCTGCTCTGGATCGCCTGGCGCGAGTACGTCGAGAACGTCAAGACGAAGGCGTTCCTGCTCGCGGTGTTCATGACGCCGGTCCTCATGGGGCTGTCGTTCCTGATCCCGAAGCTGCTCGAGGGCCAGCGCCCCGAGGCGCGCCGGATCGCGATCGCCGACGTGCAGGGCGAGCTCGGCCCCGAGCTCGTCGCGCGGCTCGCCCGCAAGCGCCTGCCGGGCGCGCCGACGGAGCCGCTCTACGTCGTCGAGGCGGCCGACCTCGGGGCCGGCGACCCCACGGAGCGCGAGGCGCGCCTCGCGGGCGCGCGCGAGGCCCTGGACGCGCGCGTGAAGGACGGGACGCTCTTCGCGTGGGTCGCGCTGCGGCCGTCCGCCCTCGTGCGCAGCAAGGGCGCCAAGCCGAGCGAGTACCGCACGGGCAACCTCGTGGACATGAAGGTCCTCGAGGACGTGCAGGCCGAGCTGGCGTCGCTCGTCAAGGAGCGGGTCGTCGCGCGCGCGAACGTGCCCCCCGACGCCGCCGAGGTCCTGACGACCCGGGTGCCCCTCGAGCCGCTCAACGTGCTCGCGACGGGCAAGGCGGGGAGCATCACGGCGACCGTGATGCCGTTCGTCTTCACGCTGCTCCTCTTCCTGACCATCGTGACGGTGAGCCAGGCGCTCATCACGAGCACGCTCGAGGAGAAGGCGAACCGCGTCATCGAGGTGCTGCTGTCGTCGGTGAGCCCGTTCCAGCTCATGGCGGGCAAGATCGTCGGCACCTGCGCCGTGGGCCTCACGCTGATGCTGATCTGGTCGCTCGGCGGGCTCGCGGGGCTCGCCATCCAGGGCCTCCAGGTGGTCGATGCCGGCCAGCTCGGCCTGTGCATCGGGTACTACCTGCTCGGGTTCCTGCTGATCGCGAGCCTCATGGTCGCCGCGGGGAGCGCGTGCAACACGCTGAAGGAGGCGCAGAACCTCCTCTCGCCCATGATGTTCCTGTTGACGCTCCCGATGTTCTTCTGGATCGCCGTGGGCCGCGACCCCTCCGGCACCCTCGCGCGCACGTTGTCGTTCATCCCGGTCTTCACGCCGTTCCTGATGATGATGCGCGTCGCGAGCACGCCCCCGCCGCCGCCGCTCGAGATCGCCGCGAGCCTCGCGGTGCTCGCGGTGTCGGCGTGGCTCGCCATGGTGTTCGCCGCGCGCGTGTTCCGCGTGGGCGTCCTCATGTACGGGAAGCCGCCATCCTTCCGCGAGTTGTTCCGCTGGCTGCGCACGAAGGGGTAGGGCGGGGAGGCGCTCCCGTGGAACCTCAGCGCTCGAACGCCAGGTGCCCGTCGACGAGGAAGTCGTCGTCCAGATCGGAGGCCTCGATCTCCCGGTCGATGGCGGCATTCCAGGTGCCGTACTCGTGGGCCTCGATCCGCTCCGACGCGCTCCATCCCCCGTTCCCGAAGCTCGTCGCGCCGCGCCGGTGGACGACCGGTTGGACCCAGTGGACGCCGAAGCTGCCGGGTT
>CAZJJQ010000126.1:0-8901 GCA_964546345.1 uncultured Planctomycetales bacterium | reverse complement strand
CGGCTACATCCACCGGCCCGGCAAGGTAGGGGTGGTCTCGCGGTCGGGCACGCTCACCTACGAGGCCGTCTGGCAGCTGACCAACCTCGGCCTCGGCCAGAGCACGTGCGTGGGGATCGGCGGCGATCCCGTGATCGGGACGACGTTCCTCGACGCCCTCCACCTGTTCAACCGAGATCCCGGCACCGAGGCCATCCTCCTCATGGGGGAGATCGGGGGCACCGCCGAGGAGGAGGCCGCGGCCTACGTCCAGGCCGAGGTCCGCAAGCCCGTCGCGGCCTTCATCGCCGGCGCGACGGCCCCGCCCGGCAAGCGCATGGGCCACGCCGGGGCGATCATCGCGGGGGGCAAGGGCACCGCCGGCGAGAAGCAGGAGGCCCTCCGCGCCGCCGGGATCCTCGTCGCCGACAGCCCGGCCGACATGGGCAAGACCCTCGCCGCCGTCTACGCGCGTGCGGGTGCGGGCAAGCGCACCTCCATGGTGGTCACGAAGCCCGCGGCCGGGAAGACGACGAAGGCGAAGCCGGCCTCGAAGGCGCCCGAGAGGCCCGCGGCGGCGCGCAAGGCCTCCCCCGCGAAGGCCCCTCCGAAGGCCGGGGCGAAGCAGGTCCGGTCCCCGAAGGCCGCGGCGAAGAAGGTGGCCGCTCGCAAGCCGGTCGCCAAGGCGGCCGCGCGCAAGGGTGGGAAGCGCTGATCCATCCCCGCCGGCAGGCGACGCCCCGTGCGCAACCCTCCGGCGGTCCTACCCGGGCCGCGCCGTGCTCTCCCGGGGGGGTGCGGAGCGCCGCGTGGCTCGTCCCGTCCTCCGGGCTCCCGCTCGGGCTCGGCACCCGGCTCGTCCGCAACGCCGAGGTGCGGCCGGGCCCCCGCGACGACCCTCGGAGCGGGGTCAGCCCTGTCCCCGAGGAGCGTGTTCCCATGTCGTCCCCCCGTCGCCTCGCGCTCGAAGCCCTGGTCGCGGCCGACCCTTCCGACACCCTGGCCCGCCTGCTGCTCGGCAACGACTGCCTCACCGACGGGGACGCCGCGGCCGCGGCCGTTCACCTCTCGCGCTACCTGGAGGAGGCCGGCGCCGACCCGACCCGCGCCGACGTGGGCGCCGCGTGCCTCTCGCTCGCGAAGGCGCGGGAGGCGCTGCGCGACGTGCCCGGCGCGCTCGAGGCGCTAACACGGGGCGTCGCGAGCGCGACCGCGTTCCGACATCGAGCGCTCCTCGACGCGCTGGTCGCGGAGCGCGAGCGTCTGACGGCGGGCGGCCCGTGATCGGCGCGCGGGGGGTCCGCCGCGGGTAGGCTCTGCGGATCCCCCGGATCCCCTCCCGATGGACACCCCCCGCCTCGCCGAGCTGCCCCCCGTCCGCCGGCTGGCGGTCGGCCTCCTCCTCGTGTGCCTGCTCGCCTTCTACGCGCTGGCCCAGGTGAAGGTCTTCATGGCCGTCGGCGGCGGCGCCTTCCCCGGGCCCGCTGCGGTGCTCTCGAAGTACCACGGCGACCGCCGGCACAGCCGCCTGCATGCGGTCCTCGACCCGCGCCTCTCCACGTCGGACGCGAAGCGGATGTACGACCATCTGGGCGCGACCGACGAGGAGCGCGCGGCGAACCGCATCCGCGTGCTCGCCTGGGTCGAGGCCGGGGCGCCGGCCTCGGGCTGGTCGGACCTCGAGCCGGTGTTCGCGGGCGACTCGACCTGCGGAGGCTGTCACAGCACGAAGGACGAGACCCGGACGAAGCGGGATCTGCCGTTCGAACGGTACGACCAGGTCGTCCCGTTCGCCGCGCCCGACGAGGGGATGAGCTGGACGGACCTCTCGACCTCGAGCCACAACCACATGTTCGGTTTCGCGGTCGTCGCGTTCCTCGCCTCGATGATCTTCTCGGCGACGCGGTGGCGGGGGCCCCTCGTGCCGCTCCTCGTCGCGTCCTCGTTCCTCGGGGCGCTGTTCGACGTCCTGGCCTGGTGGCTCACCAAGGCCTTCGGAAGCCCGTTCCATCTCCTGGTGATCGCCGGCGGGGCCGCGTTCGGGGGCAGCGTGCTCGCCATGGTGGTCCTCTCGCTCGACGAGCTCTGGCTGCGCGGCGCCCTGGCGCGGCTCCTCGGACCGCTCCTGGCCGCGACGCGGCTCGGCCGCCGAGAGGGGTAGGCCGGGCATGGCCGGCCGCCCGGACCGTCCTCCGCGGGGACGGCGCACGCGCGCCACGGGGCTCCTCCCGGTCGTGGCCCTCGGCGCGGCGATGACGCTGCTCGAGGTGCCCGTGTCGGGGAAGGACGCCCCCGTGCGCGCGCCCGAGCCGGATGCCGGGTTCTACGTCCAGCGGATCGCGCCCTGGCTGGAGGCGACCTGCGTCCCGTGCCATCGGGGCGGGGGGGCAGGCTCGTTCGTCCTCTCCCCGGTGGTCGCGGGGGAACCGGACGCGGCACGCCGTGCTCGGGATCTCCGCGGTGTGCGGCGCCTGATCGATCCCGAGGCGCCCTGGGACAGCCGGCTCCTGCGCAAGGTGCTGCCCGAGGACCGCGGGGGGCTGCCGCACGCCGGCGGGGCGCGGCTCACCCCCGACGACCCGATCCACGACGACCTCCTCGACTTCGCGAGCGGCGCCACGCTGCGCAACCTGCCGCCGGAGCCGGAGCCCGGCCGGGACCGCCGTGCGCGCGCGGGCGAGCCCGTCGAGCTCGACGGCTCGCTCTCCTTCGACCGGGACGAGGACCCCGTCCGACATCGATGGGAGCTCTTCGCGCGGCCCCCGGGGAGTCGCGCCTCGATCGCGGACCCCGACGCGGCGAAGACGACCCTGACCCCCGACGTCGCGGGAACGTACGTCGTCCGGCTCCGCGTGTTCGACGGCAAGGCCTGGAGCCCCGCCCGGCCGGTGGTGCTCGAGTGCCTCGACCTCGCGGGCCCCGTCGCGCCCGACCCGCTCGCCCCCTCGGGGCTCGCCGGCCTCGATCCCGCGGTCCTCGCCCGCGTGCGCGCTCTCTACGGCGACGTGCTCGGGCGCCCGCCCACGCCGCCGGAGGCGCGGGCCGCGGCCGGGCAGCCCTCCTCGGCGCTCGCCACATCGTTGCTCGCGTCCCTCGAGGCCGGACGGGCCTGGGTCGAGGACGCGGCCTTCCGACTCGGGCTCGTGGGGGACGCGTTGCCCACCTCGGAGGCGGTCGCCGCGCTCCCGATCCGCATCACCTCCGGCGAGGGGAGCCCCGCCGACGCGGAGGCCGCGCTCGTGCGCGACCCTGCGTTCCTCAGGGCCCATCCGGAGGGCCCCGCGCTGGCCGCCGCCGTCGAGCGGCTGCTGCTCGGACGCACGGGGACGCCCGCCGAACGCGCCGCGTGGTCCACGGCCGCGGGCGCGTTCGCGACGCTGGGCGGCGCCGAGTTCCGCGTCGCCGCGTTGCGGCGGCATCTGGACAGGTTCCTCGGGCCGGCGGAGGTCGCCTCCTTTCCGGTCGCCCGTGCCGACGACAGCGTCCTCGCGCTCGCACGCGAGCTCGTGGGCTCCCCGGCCTGGGCAGGCGGCGGCTCGGCCCGCCGACGGGCCGGCGACCTCGCGTTCCTGCGCGGCCTCTTCGCCGACCTCCTCGGTCGTCGGGCGTCGGGCGTCGAGCTGGCGGCCCTCTCGCGGGCGGCGGGCGTGCTGCCCGGCAGCGCGGCAGGACGGGCCGCGGTGGTGGACGTGCTGCTCGACAGCGGCG
Source organism: uncultured Planctomycetales bacterium (assembly GCA_964546345.1). GTDB lineage: Bacteria > Planctomycetota > PLA2 > PLA2 > JAEUHO01 > JAYTCP01. The sequence continues at coordinate 5,214 of CAZJJQ010000126.1, read as the reverse complement.
AGGTGCTCCTGCCCCTCGTGGTCGAGATCGGCGATCCGGACGCGTGGATCGCGGACCGCTTCCTGCGCACCCTCGGCCGCACGCCCTCGCCCGAGGAGGTCGTCGCGTACCGCACCGTGCTGCTCGATCCCGCGGGGGGCCCGCACGTCGTGGTCCGCGCCCTCTGCTCGAGCGAGGAGTACGCCTCCCGATGAGGGCCCCGCGCGCCCGGCTCCGTCGCCTCGCCCCGGCCGCCATGCGGGTCTGCTCGGCCGTCGCGGTCGCGCTCGGGCTCGCGCTGCCCGCCTCGCCCGACCCCGCCCGCCCCTCCTCGACGCGGTGCGAGCACGTGGTGCTCGTGATCCTCGGCGGGGGCGTGCGCAGCCAGGAGATGCTCCGCAGGCCCGATCTCTGCCCGACGCTCGCCGCGATCCGCGCGGCGGGCTTCGGCTCCGACGGCTGGGCCGCAGGCGGGGGCGATCCGACCGAGGCGACGAAGGCGATCCTCTGCGGGAGGGCGAGTCCCGTGGCGACCCCGGGCCGCGTACGGCCCCCGTGGCCCACCCTCTTCGAACGCGTGCGCAAGGACCGGGGCCTCGGCCCCGACGCCGCGTGGTTCGCCTCCTTCGCGGACGGCGAGGCCCTCGACCTCGCCACGAGCGACCACGCCGATCACGGGCCGGCCTTCGGGCCGCGCCTCACGTACGGCGACGGTCCCTTCGGCGAGCCACTCCGGGGGCTCTTCCGCCTGTTCGGACGGCCCAACCCGACCACGGAGCGCACCTGGTCCCACCTCGAGAGCCTGCGCACGGTCACCGCGCGGACGTCCCTCGCCCGTGGGATCGGCGCCGGGCCCGCCGCGCTCCCGGAGGCCCTGCGGCTCGAGCGTGCGCTGCTCGAGGAGGTCGATCGTCGCGCGGCCGATCTCGGCGGCGCGGCGCCGCTCGACGCGCGTGCCGTGCGGGCCGGGATCACCGTGCTCCGCGTGTTCCGCCCCGTGCTCCTCGTCATCCGCCTCGGCCAGGCCGACGTGGGGCGCACCAGCGTGGCCGCGTACGAGGAGGTGCTGCGGCGGGACGACGCCGAGCTCGGGCGTCTGCGCGCCGACCTCGCCGCGGATCCGGTCCTCGCACGCACCACGGCCCTCGTGGTCACCGGCGACCTGGGGCGCGACGCGCAACGCAACGCGGAGGGTGGCTACGGCCGGTCGGACGGCTCGGTCGAGCAGACGACGGTCGCGGTCGTGGGCGAGGGCCCGGGCCTGCGGCGCGGGGCGGTGCCGAAGGGCCCGCACGGCACGAAGGACCTCGCGCCCACCCTCGCGCGCCTGCTCGGGGTGGCCTGGCCCTCGGCGGACGGAGATGCCGCCGCCGGAGGGGTGCGCGAGGAGCTGCTCGGCCGGTGACGGGCCCGGCGCCGATCTACCTCGGCATGGGGAACGCGACGAGGCCGTTCGCGCCCGCCGGCACCACCAGCGTGCCGTCGGCGAGGCGCACGGGCGGGAGCTTCGCCGTGCCCTTGAGCCCGACGTCGAGGACCACCGCGTCGGCGGGGGCGGACCAGACCCAGACGCGTCCGTCCACCAGCGTGGCCGCGAGGCGGCCGTCGAAGGCCTGGAGGGTGCCGACGAGCGCGGCGCCGGCGTCGCGCTCGCCGCGCGGCGTCCCGTCGGCCACCGCGAACAGGCGCACGAGCCCACGGCGGTCCGCGACGGCCACGAGGTCGCCCGCCTCCGCGGGCGCGCCCACGGCGTCGCCCACCCCCGGCCGCCGCCAGGCGACGCTGGCGGTCGCGGCCTTCGCCTCGACGGCGAGCAGCGTGCCGTCGCCCGTCAGGGCATAGAGGAACCCGGCCCCCGAGGCGATCCCGATGACCGGCTCCTTGCCGCCGCTCGAGATCGTCGTGAGGGAGGCGGTGAGCGGGTCGATGCGGCTGATGCCGCCGCGGGCGTCGCCCACCCAGAAGGCGCCGTGGTCGGCGAGCACGCCCGTGGTGGCCATGCCGGGCAGGCGCGCGTACGTCGGCGTCCCTTCCTTGCCGTAGATCGCGACGCGGTCGTCGAGGGCGAACGCGATGCGCTGCGCCGTGGTCGCGGCGTCGCCCACGGGGCGCGACTCGAGCTTCCAGGCGGCGTGCGCGAAGCCCGTCGCGACGTCGAGCCGCGCGACCGTGCCGTCGAGGAGCGGCACGTGGACGATGCCGGCGAGCACCCCGCCGCGCGTGCGCACGCCCTCGACGCCGCCGGTGTCCACCGACCAGACCAGCTCGCCGGTGTCCTTCGAGCGGCGCTCGACGCGGCCGTTCCGGCTCGCGAGCAGGACGTCGCCGTCCACGTCGAGCGGCGGCGCCTCGTACGTGCCCACGAGCGTCCTCGACCAGCGGGTCGTCGGAAGCAGCGCGATGCGGGCCTCCCCCTTCGGGCGGGGCTCCGCCGTCGCCAGCGCGACGCTGGCGGTCTCGAACCCCGGAGCCTCCGCGTTGAGCACCATCTGGCTGCCCCAGCCGTACCGGATCACGCACGGCGACGGCCCGATCTCCTTGCCGTTCACGGACACGCGCGCCCCGGACGGGACCGTGGTGACGCGGACGGGGATCGTGAAGACCTCGTCGAACCGCACGAGGGGGAACTGCTGGACCAGGGTGGCGTAGGTGCCCGCGGCGCCCGCCAGGTTGCCGCCCTCCTCCGCGGCCTTCGCCGCGGCGAGCCCTTCCCGGATCTGGGCCATCATGGCGGTCTTGTTCGCGGCGAAGGTGGGGATGCCGCGGCGGTCCATCGCCTCCTTCAGCGGGCGCAGGGCCTCCTCGTGCTCCACCTGGGAGACGAGCGCCATCAGCCGCGCGTAGACCGCCTCCGCGGCGTCGAGGCTGCCGCGCACCAGGAAGCCCGAGGCCTCCACGCGGGCCTTCTCGTACGCATGGAGCACGAGGAGCCGGTGGTGCTCGCGGTACGCGGCCTGGACGTCGAGGCGTCGCTCCCCGATGCCCCGGTGCAGCGAGGCCACCGCGGCCTCGGATGCACGCAGGTCCACGGTGAGGCGTCCGCCGAGCGAGCCCTCCATGTCGAGGGCGGCGACGAGGCGCTTCGCGGTCCCGAGCGCCGCCGCGGCCGTCTCCGGCCACGTCGGATCGAGGGCGGCCTGCGCCCGTTCGACGACGTCGCGGAACGCGTCGAGCGTCGCGGGCGGCTTGGTCGCCGCGATCCGCGCGGTCTCGATGGCGTCGCGCCGGGTGAAGGCCTCGAGGCGGAGGGCCCCGAACGCGTCGGCGAGCGGCAGCGCGATCCTGCGCTCGATCGGCTTGCGCGCCGCGTCGACCCCGCCCTCCGTCCCGATGAGCGCCTGGACGAGCGCTTCGGCCTCGGCCACGGCCTTCGGGTCGGGCCAGGCGGGGAGCCCGTCGAGGCAGGACTTCACGCGGTCGTCGAGGCTCTTGCCCGCCTTGGGGTCGGTCGGCTTCGTCGAGGGCTTCGCGGGGGTGGTGAGCCGCGCCCGAAGCGCCAAGGCCTGGTCGAACTCGGCGCTCTCGGGGTACCGGTCCATGATCTCGGAGGCCAGCGTCATCGCCGTCGCGGTGTCGCCCCGCTCGAGGGCCGCCTGCGCCTGCGCGAGCAGGCTGCCGGCGGGGCGGGGCCAGAGCGCGAAGCCCACGCCGGAGCACGCCAGGACGAACGCGCCCACGATCAGGGCGCGCTTGCGCCCGTGCGTCTTGCCCTCCAGGCGCTCGCGGAACGCCCGGAGCAGGTCGCTGCGGTCGGGCACGAGGTGGGGGAGCGTCTCGCGGCACCAGCCGGCCGCCTCCCGGTCCGCACGGCGGCGGCAAGGCACCGGCAGCAGCTCGGCCAGCCGCTCGAACTCCTGGATCGCGTGCGCCTTGTCGCCCAGACGCATCAGCGCCTTCGTACGGAGGATGCGCGCCGCCACGTCCTCGGGGAACGCCTCGACGGCTTCCGCCAGCACCGCGTTCGCGGAAGCGGCGTCGCCGGCCTCGAGGGCCCGCTCGGCGAGGTCGCGGGTCGCCTTCACGTACCCTTCGCCGTCTCCGAGGTCCTTGGCGGCGATCCGGAGGCCGTCCAGCGCGTCGCGGTCGCCGGGACGGCGGATCAGGAGCTTCGAGAAGGCCTCGCGCCCCTCCTTGGCCTGCCCGATCTTCAGGCAGGTCCGGCCCAGGGCCCGCAGCGAGTCCGTCTCGTCCTCGAGGCGGTCCGCGCGCCGGGCGAGCTCGGCCGCCGCGAGATACGGCGCCGTCTCGAGGGGACGCGCGCCCTGCCACTGCCGAAGCAGCGCGAGCGCGCCGCGCACGTCGGCGCCGGCCTCGCGGAGGATCGCGGCGGCGGTGAGCTCCTCCGGCGTGGGCAGCCGCGCGTGCCCGGACCCCACGAGGGCCGCCCCGGCGCGTTGCGTCGCGAAGAGCCCGAGGCCCTGCTTGAGCGCGATCTCGGCGAGCAGCGCCCGGCCGTCCAGCGCCGCGAGGACCTCCGCGACGTGGGGCACGTCCGCGGGGAGCGGGGCGCTCGCGCGATCGGGGACCTTCTCGAGCAGCACGGCGTGCACGCCGATCGCCTGGGCGATCTCGCGCCGTTCGTCCGCCCGCTGCGCCGCCTTGAGGAGCAGGCCGCTCGGCTCGAGCGCCACGGTCGCGACCGGCCCGAGGTCCCCGGCCGGCTGCGCGCCCTCCTCGAACCGGAACTCGCCCTCGTCCCAGGCGAACACGTCGAGGACGGCGTCCTCCGCGGCGCTCTCGAGCACCGGATCCACGTTCCCGACCTCGAGCTTGCCCGCCTTCACGAGGTTCTGGATCAGGCTCCCCGACTGCTTGCTCGTCTTGAGCATGACCTCCATGGACACGAGGCCCCGTCCCACGAAGCCCTCCACGACGACCCGTTCGTCGAGGACCTCGGGCTCGAGCACGTGCAGGCCGTCGGGCGCCAGGTGGAGCACCGCGCGGCGGCCCCCCGACCTCACCCGCAGGAGACCCTGGTGGCCCGCCGCGAGGATCGTCTGGAGGACGTCCCCGAGTCGCAGCTCCTTGAGATTGCCCTGAAGTGCCATGGGTACGGATTCCTCGCCGGAGCGCCGGATGCGCCGACGGGGACCTATCGGACGTCGTCTCCGAAGGACTGAAGGCGTTTCATTCCGAGGACATTCCGGCCGCGACCGCTCCGCGCCGACGGGCAGGGGCGTCCCGATGTGCCTGGGCTGCAAGGGGTTGCGGAGGTGGGGGGGCGCCGGGGGGTGT
>CAZJJQ010000125.1:0-8904 GCA_964546345.1 uncultured Planctomycetales bacterium | reverse complement strand
TTGGCCGCGAGGCGTTCAAGTCGAGGGAGCGACTGAATCACGTCCTCGAAGAGGAGATTAGGCACCACGTCCAGAAGGCCGAAGGACGTGCCGGTGCATTCGGGCCGGGTACAGCGAAGGCCCTTGAAGCGGAGGCCGATCGCAATAGGAGATTCCCCGATGACCCGGACTGACGCGCTAGAAGCTCGACTCGCACTCGTGAGGGCAGCGACCGACGGCGTGCTCGATCAATTGCGATGCCCGACGTGCAGCAGGCGAACCGTCACGGTTCGCTTCACCAACCCGAGGCCTTCGGAGTTTAGGACTTGGTTCCTTTGCACCTCGTGCGCCTTTCGCATGCGAACGCAGAATGACGGGAAGCCCCTTCACTTCAGCATCGAACGCCTGGACCCAGAGCTCGACGCAATGGACCGTGGATAGGAGGAAGTACGGATTCGGGTGATTTTTCCGCAAGTGGGGCGTCCCAACGACGCCCCTCGGGGCTCGTGAGTCGTTCGGCCACAGACGGGGACAGGGGGGCGACTGCCGAGGCGAGCCTCGGTCGGGCCGCGAACGTACACGATCGGCCCCGCGGTGCGGGAGTGGGGTTCGGTGCCGCCGCCATCGTTCTGCCGCTGAAACAGGGGACACGGCACGTGGGCCGCGGGCTCTCCGTTGGGGCTCCCACCCGTGTCGTCGGGGAGACAGCTCCCCGTGAACTCCCTTCGATCGCGCGTGATTCTGGAGATGGTGGGGTCGTCGCCCGACAGCCGGAGTCACCTGTCGCAACGGTCGCGGAGGTGGAGGTCGTCCGTCGTGGCGCGGAAGGCCCGCGTGGGGACCGGCTCGGTGGCGGACGTCCGTCCGCGCGGCGGGCTCGCCCCCGCCGCCCCCCTGACCTGCGGTCCGTCCGCCTCCCCCCCCGCTACGCGTCCCGGGCGGGTGGTTCGTCACCACCGAGTAGAGCGGGCCGCGGGCCACCACGGTGAGCGTCGCGGCTCCGAAGCGGCTCGAGATCTCGCGGGTGCCACCACCTACACGACCGTCGGCATGGACGTGTCGGAGTACGAGAAGGCGGTGCTCAGCTACTGGCGCAGCGCGGGGATCTCGCTGAGCTCGACGCCGGTCGTCAACTTCGAGGAGTCCACGGACCAGCTCACCTGGACCACCTGCACGGGCGGTCCGTACACGGACCCCGGCGCGAACAGCGAGACCCAGTTCCAGCCCGAGCTCACCAAGCGGTGGTTCCGCATCAGCGTGCAGCTGCCCACCGCGCAGAGCGCCGTCACGCTCTGGTGCATCGGCTTCCTGATGCAGCGTGAGTCGTAGACCGCTTCGCGGCCGCGTCGGCGAGGGGCGGTCGCGTCCCCTCGCCGGGTTCGAGGGCGTTCGCGCGGGTACGAGGAGGTTCCCTCGGAGCGTGGAGGGTCTGCCATGGCCGGCAAGAGTGTTCCCATCGTCCTCGTGCCGAGGTTTACGAGCTACCTCGGCGTCGGGTTCTTCTACAGCATCCCTGTCCCGGTGGCCGCCTACGACGCGCTGGTGCTCGACTTCTGGCATGGCACCATCACCGGTACCGCGCCCGTGGCGATGTACCTCTACGTGGAGGAGTCCACGGACGGGAACGTGTGGACGCCGACGGCGGGCCCGACGCTGATCCCGAGCCCGTACACGCCCACTCCCGGCGAAGACCAGTTCCGGCAGTTCCTCACGAAGGCCTGGCTTCGCCTGGGGGTCGAGCTCACGGGCACGAACGTCGGCGTCACCTGCTGGGCCTCGGGCTACCTGGAACTGCGAGAGAAGTAGAATCCCCGGTCCCTGGTCGGGGTGGATCCACCCACGGTCCTCGAAAGGCGCGCCATGGCGTGCGGCGGCAGCTGCGGATGCGACGACTGCTCGAAGGCCCGAGCCCCCCAGGGGGGTGTCGTGGCGATCGAGAGCCCGGCACGGCCGCGGGAGGGCAAGGCATGGCCCTGGGCCTCGGAGAGTCGAGGATCGTCCCCGGACCCGCACGGGGTGCATCCGCGGCTCGCGAAGACGCGAGAGCGGCGCCTGGGCGGCGCGCTTCGGCCCGACGGGAGCTCGTGGGAGAGCGGGGGCAGTAGCGCGACGGCCACCTCGGTCCCGGGCAGTCTCGACGACGCCCTCGGGCTCCGTCCTCCCCAGTCCCTGGAGAGGCGGCTCACCCCGGACGAGGAGGCCGCGCTGCTGAAGGCGGCGCGAGGGCCTGGTGCTGCGGCGTCGCCAGACAGTGCCTCGTACCAGGGCGCCACGACAGCGGCCCCGGCCCCCGCCGCGCTCGCACCCCCGGCGACCGCCCCGAGCGGTCCAGCGCCCTCCGTGGGGGCGGGGGCTTTCCCTGTGGCCCCCTTCAGCGTCCAGCCCCCGGGCACGAGCTTCGGGCTCGGCGAGTTCGGTTCCACGAACAACCGCGGTAAGGGTGGCGGCGGGGGGCCGACCCCTCCGCCGCCAGCTGTGCCCAAGACGCCAGACTACTTCCGCATTCAGGGCATCGACCTGGGGATTGGGCGCCCCGTTCAGATTGAGAGCGGCGTTCCCCAGTCGGCCGCGCCGCCCGGGCCGCCTCCGTGCGATTGCTCGTGCGAGTGCATCGACTCTCCTACCACGATGGCGAATTTCTCCCTCCTTCCTGGAATGGGATCAGCGGGCGCCAACTTCTTGCAGCCCCCGTATTACGTCCAGCAGAGCGCGGCGAGCGGTTCTCAGCGCATGGCGGTCCTGCTTTCCCCTGGATCAGCGGGAAGTGCTGGCGCAGCCCCCGGGCAATTCTCCACAGGGGCGCTGCGCGTCTTTAGCGCGACCATGGCGCAGGGTTCCCCCCTCGCGAACGTGACGGCAGCCCTATCCGGTATCGCAGGCCTTCAACACGCCGTCGCCTCCGCCGCCAACCCGACGAGTTATGGAGGGAACGCAGACGGCCCGCCCGGCAATGCTCTGGCCAGTGCGGCTACGACTGGCCAACTCCTCTCGGCGCAAGTCGCACGAGTAGTAGCCTCCTCCGGGTTTCAAGGTTCCAATGTGAGTTCAAAGTCGGCGGGAAGTGCCCACGCGGCCGGTGTGACTGCTTCGGGAAGCGTTGCTTCGATCGCGACGACGGCAAGCAAGGTCGACAGTCTGATGGCGGGGTTTGGATCCGGCCTGGAGTTGGACCTGGGCGAGGTGGGGCAGATGATCGCGTCGGGGCTTGCGTCCAGTGGCGTGCTGCAGGACACCTTCCCCGTTCCCGGATTGGTCATCGTGCCTGGTTCGGCGCTTGACATTATTGGTGGCGGTGGAGGGGGTGACCACGAGGCAAATCCACCGCCCCAAGAACCGCCGAAGAAAGACCCCGACCCAGGGGGGGACGACGACGGAGGTACAGGGGGCGGCGGCGGGGCAAAGCCCCTCGAGCTGCTGGCCGACTCGCAAGGGGCCACGGTGACCCCGGCCAAGCCGGGTGGAGGGGCAGGCCTTGCCCCGCCGCTGGCGCCACCCCTTCACCCAGGCGGCGGCGCTGCAGGCATGCTCGCCATGCCGGCTGGCAGTGTGTCGAGCGTGGGAGCGGCGCCGGCCGGGCGTCCCGGTCCTTCTTCATGGCAGGCGGCAACGCGTTCTGGAGGAGGTTTCGGCGGCGGCGCACCCGCGGGTAGCGGGCTACCGAACTCGGCCCAGTCTCGCGGCGATCCGTCTCGCGGATACCTTGGTCCGCAAGGGTCGTTCCCGTCACAGCCCGAAGGTGGCTCCACGGCGACCCTCACCCCTCCGGCCGTTCAGATCACCTCGCGGATGCTCAAGTCGTCGCAGTTCGCCGACCAGTTCGGAGGCTCGAAGGGCCAGGCGGTTGAAGATCCCTTCTCGTGGGGGAAGCCACCCCCCACCCCTTCCACGCCGGCCCCCAAGACGCCACCTGTGGCCTCAACCGAAAGTGGGGCTCCCGTTGCAACCGCCCGGACGCCCGGTCACGGCGGGCTTCCCGGAGCAACGCCCGGGGCACTCTCCCCCCAGGCAAGTTCCACGAACTCTGGCGGCAGCAAGTCCGTGGGGATCGGAGTCGCGGGCGGAGGCGCCGGGCAGGTGCCGTCGCAGCGCGGATTCAGGCTTCCCGCAACCCCGAGTGGGACGGGCGGCTCGCCGGTTCCCAACGGCTACGGCGTACTCGGACGTACCCCTTCGCCGTCGGAGCAATCCCCCGGCCAGGCGTGGGCCGCCGCGGGTCCCTCCGCGGGCAGGGCGATTCCGGAAGGGTCAGCAGGAGCGACGTCGCCACTGGCTCCCTCCCGAGAGGACGGATGGGGGCAGTCTGGGGGAGGGGCGGGAGGAGGCCGCGGGGGCGGGGGTGGAACTGGCATCGCCCATGCAGCCGCACTGCGAAATCAGGCTAGCCAATTGCGGAATATGGCGAATCGCGCCAAGGAAGCAGCGGATCGCGCCGCGGGAGACGCAGATCGCGCTGCCAATGCGGCGGACTCCAAAAGGTGGGCGGCGGCTTTCGCCGAAAAGACCCTAGCGAACGCCATCAAGAAGGGACTCCCCGAGGGTCAAGTAAAGAGTCTGCGTGACGCAGCAAACGAGGCAGGCAAAGCTGCCTTCAGCGCACAAGCGCTCGCGAGGAAGGCAAAGGCGAAAGAGCGCGCACTAGATGATGGACTGGGCCAAATCGAGAAGAGCGCCATCAAGGTCGAGAAAAGCGCCAAGGATGCGGCTGCTCCCATTATCGAGACGTCCCGGCAGGCGGACAAGCGGATCCAGGAAGAGGCGGCGCGACAGCTCAGTGAGGGACAACAGCATCGAAATCAGCGAGATCGGATCCGCCAGGAGATTGCGGACACCAAGGGGAGTGCTCAAGTCTTGCGTCGGCTCCAGAAGACTGGAGATGAGGTGGTTTCGCACCTTGGCGGCCAGAGGCAGATCGTATCGATGCTGGACCAGCTCGATATTGAGATGGCGGCACAGAAGGGCCTCGAGGCGGCCAATGAGCAGCTGAATGTGCAGCAGGAAGCTCTCCAGCGGAAGACCCCGCTTCAAGCGTGGGAGTCAAAGGAACTGCGGAAGCTGCTTGCCGATCAAGGTCGGCGGTATGCTGATCATGAGGCCTGGGCGAATAGGAAGGAGAAGTTGGCGAAGGCGGCGCTAAAGAAGTTAAGAGCCTTCATAGGAAGACTCCAACGGTCGCCTAAGGGCGAACCGCAGCCGATGACGGATGATCTCAAGAGGGCTGCAAACTATTGTGCGTGGATTCTCGGCAAAGAGCCTCCATATCCAGAAGTCGAGGAGGTGGAGACTGATCCGTGGGAATTCGGTGACCCCAATCCGTGGGGATTCCACGAGGGCGAGGACGGCAAGGCGCCGCCGCAGTCCGGCGAAGTGCCCCGTGCCCAACAGAGCGAAGCTCCTCCGCAAATTGCCCAGGCCTCCGGCTCTCCGTGCGCAAGCTCGTGTAGTTGCAGCCCTCCGTGCATGTATGGACAGGCCTGCAGGTGCACAGAGACAGTACCGACGGTGAGTCCGCCGGGGGGCGCGCCTCAGCCCCCGAAGCCGAACGATCCTCAGCCTGAGACCAAGGGTGGCGATGTTCCGGGAGGTCCGGGCGGGGAGGGAGGTGCTGGTGACAGCGACGGCGACAAGAACGGCGGCGGTGGAGGCGATGTAGGTGGGGGTGGGGGGAGGGTTGCTCCGGAAGGTTTCAAGTATGCGCCCCCCAAGACTCCCCCTCCTCCGCCGCCGTTGGTAGGGTCCCCGGTCATGCCCGATGGATCCGATGCGGGCACGCCTGCGCCGGAGGGCCGCAAGTATGCACCAGCGAGGGGGCCTCTCCCGCCGCCCGTCGTGCCGGATGGAGGGCGTCCTTCTACTGAGACGGCGGGCAGTTCGCGCGGCAAAGTGACGGGCACGGGCTCCCAAGTGGCTCAAGTGCCGGTGGATGCGACGGGTGGGACAGGTCCCGGCGCGGGGTACTCTCCCTGTACTCCCCGTATTTCTCAGGAGGACTTGACGAATCTGCGTGCGCAGAGTGAAGCCCAGTGTACGGAACTCTACCGAATGGTGTGGAGCATGGCACTCCATCAACCTGCCGCGCCGGGGAAGCATGCCCTCGAGCACTGCGCTGGGTACTACGAGGCCAGACGGGAGGCGCATCAATTCATCGGCGAGGCCGCTGTCCGAATGTCTGCCGTTTGCATGAAGACGGGGGCCTCTTTGCAAGCGCTGCGGCCTGCAAGTCCCGCCATGGGCGGGGCCATCTGCGTCGATGATGAATTTGATCTATTGTTAGATAGCCTCTCTCGCATTGACTTGGTCGTGTCCGCGCTCAAGGAGTTGGCTGCGATTGTTGAGCTCGAGCTTCCGGTTGTGGAGGAGCGCGAGCTCGTCGGCCTGGAAGTATGCAAGGCAATCATTCGTGCCATGCAGGCGCTCACGACGTATCTTCGCAATCTTATGTGGTCTGCGGATTCAGCCGGACTACTAATTCCAGTCCAGTTATTGAATGAGTTGACTGGGGACCCCGTCAGCGAGTCACCCTTCGAGTACATGGACTTGGACGCGGTGCGCGTTCGGCATGACCTGTTAGTTCTATTGCATGCAAGGTACCTTCAAGACCATGTTGAGGAGTACTTGAATTGGCTATCGCGAACAGTGGACGAGATTAGGTTTCAAGCCGCATGGGAGAGCCTCCGCGCCGGGTTGCTTGCCTTTGGGGCGAGCGCGGCTAATCGAGGAGCGGGGCCCGTCATCATAACACCTGGAAGAAAGGGCGGCATGGTGATCAATAGACTGGACGATCCGTGGCTTGAAGTTCAAAATGAGCTTCCGGCCGCGGAGTTCTTAGCTCGTAAGGGAATGCGCGTCGAGCGCCTAATCCAGCCAAAGAATACGCGGGGTGGTGACGCCCTTGTCAATGGGGTCGAGGTAGAGCTAAAGACCGTTAGGCCGGGGGCCTCGTCGGTGACGGTCAGGAACTCTGTCAGTGCTTCTGTGAGTCGCGAAGGCCAGGCTAGGACGATTGTGATCGATGCGCGAGGGTCCGGCTTGTCTTCGAGCGAGGCCTTGCGCGGTCTAAACAGAATCACGCACGTGGATGTGCACAGGAACAAGGTTGATCTTGTGATCGTCATCGGTGATCAGTTCATCATGAGTAGGCGGTATCCGTGAGGGCCTCGGCGGTAGTGGTGAGTAAGATGGGGCGGGTCGTCGTTGCGCCGGCGGCTGGAGCGCTCTCTGGGCGTGTTGGCGGGATAGGCCTCCCCTCCCGCCCCCTGGTGTTTCCACGCCGATCAGCAGCCGCACCTGATCGTCTGGCTCGCTGCGTACCCGGGCTGAATCCATCTAACCAAGTCCCGGTGTCCCTCAAGGAAGTGGCGATGTGCGTTCCTTCATCGCGACGATCGGGAAAGGGAGCGCATTGTGAGTAGCAGTCGAGAGATCCTGATGGACCTCCGCGAGCCCATAAAGTGCGTCGTGGACTCCCTAAATGCGATCCTCGTACTCAGTACCCCCATGATCGTTAAGACGATGGGATCTCCAGCTTACACCTGGCAGATTGGTGTCGGTATGCAGGGGGTGTATCCTGTCTATCTGACAGACACGACCGGCATCGATCCGCAAACGTCCCTTGGCTACCCATGGTGCCTTGCCATTGAGTGTCGGCATGTGCCGGGCGAACTGGTTTCCGAGGGGGCTGAGAACTGCGATAGATTAGCTCGAGCAATGATGATTCGCATCGGGAGTGCGCTTCGAGTTCGCTGCGTCCTGCTTAGTAATCTTCAACGCGCAATTGGAGAGTATCCTTGAGGGCGCTGCGGCGGCTGCGGCGGCTGCGGCGGCTGCGGCGGCCGAGCGCATCTGAGGGGGGGGCGCCGCTGACGTATCCTTTGGGCTCTCCTCAACCGGGAGTGGGTAGCCGGATGGGGGATTCGTGCGCGTAGGGCGGGTTGGGGGTCTACGGGCTGAGGAACGGGGCTGGAAGAGAGTCGGCCACAGCGCAGAAGGTGTTGAAGGGGAAGAACTTACGTCGGCGGGCTGGAGTGCACATGGCCCCCATGGTCGTCTGGGGTTGCGACACCAACCAGGAGGTCCACGAGAGCCATGCGCGCCACTACTCTACTTCTTCGCCGGACGCTGGGGCTGAGCAGAACCTGGGTCAGGGAGGTGGCGATCGAGGGGAAGGGGATGGTGGTGACGGTGGCGCCGGGCAACCGGCGTCCGCGATGCGGGGGATGAGGGAAGCGTGCGCCAGGCTACGACCAGGTGGGCGAGCGGGACTGGCGGCACCTGGGGATCGGGGCCGTGCGGGTCTGGTTTCGCCATGCGCCCCGGCGCGTGGAGTGCGCGGAGTGCGGGGTGCGCGTCGAGCGGGTTCCCTGGGCGTCGCCGGGGAGCATGTTCACGCTGCCGTTTGAGGAGATGGTGGCCTACCTCGCCCAGGCAACGGACAAGACGAAGGTGACGCGCCTGATGGGCAGCTCCTGGCAGACCGTAGGCTCGATCGTCTCGCGGGTCGTGCAGCGGTGCCTGGACCCGGAGAGGCTGAAGGGTCTGCGCACGATCGGGGTGGACGAATTCAGTTACCGCAAGCACCACCACTACCTGACGGTGGTCGTGGATCACCAGAAGGAGCGCGTGGTGTGGACGGGCAAGGGACGCAGCGCCGAGGTGCTCAAGGAGTTCTTCGCGTGTCTGGGACCCGAGGGCCGTGCGAGCATCTCAACCGGAAAGTACGGAGTCGGGTGATTCTTCCGCAATTGGAGCCTCCCAACGGCGCCCCTCGCGGTCGAGCGTGGAAGCTGCGTTCCTCCAGCGGCTCCCCCTCGCTCCGGTCCCCCCGTCAGACGACCCCCAGCGTCGTGGAGAAGGGCTGGGCCTCGGGGAGGATCGGCGCCGCGTCCACCCCGAGGTGGTCGGTCAGGAGCTCCCGGAGCACGTCGCGGA
>CAZJJQ010000124.1:0-8927 GCA_964546345.1 uncultured Planctomycetales bacterium | reverse complement strand
GGCCGGAGCCCGGCCCGACGCGGTGCGCGGCGCCTGGGCGCGGCTCGGCCGCCATCTCGCGTGGCGCGAGCGCCGGCGGCTCCGCTCGCGCTCCCGACGCTGCGTGGAGCAGGGTCTCGAGTTCACGAGGGACGTGGGCCTCGGTCGCGGATGGCGCCGCCTCGACCTCCCCCTCGACGCGCTCGATCGTGCGCTCGCGCACCACGACCGCGCGCTCGCGCTGGGCGGCGCGGGGGTGCTCAAGGACGGCGAGAAGCACCGGGTCACGCACGACGGGACCCACGTCGTCAAGGAGGCGCTCGCGCCGACGTGGCGCCGGCGCCTCGAGCTCGCCGTGCCCCGTCTCGCCAGGGCCGGCTACGAGAACGCCCACCGCCTGCGCGTGCGCGGGGTCGAGGCGGCGAAGCCGCTCGCCTTTCTCGTGCGGTCCGGGCGCCGGTTCACCCTCTACGAGGACCTCTCGCGCTTCCCGCGCCTCGACCGCCGCGTGCTGGAGGCGACCCGCGCACGGGAGTGGTCCCGCGCGGTCCGGCGGGAGCGCCTCGACGCGTTCGCCGACCTCGTCTCCCGCGTGCATCGGCGGGGGATCTGGTGCGGCGATCTCAAGGCCCCCAACTGGCTCGTGGAGGAGCGGGGCCGGCGCACGCGCTTCCATCTCGTGGACACCGATCGCGTCCGGTTCCCCCGCCGCCTGTCCCGCTCCCGGCGTCTCCGCAACCTGGCGCAGCTGCACGCGACCACGCCGCAGCGCGCGGTCTCGAGGACCGAGCGCCTGCGCTGGTTCCGCCGCTACGTCGCGGGCACCGACCTCGGCGCCCCCGGCCTCGAGCGCGCGCTCCTGGCCGAGCTGGCCCGATGGATCGCCCTCCACCGCTGCGTGGTGGACGAGCCGTTCGACTGAGGGCGAGGGAGGCCCCCCCATCGGGGGCGCTACGTCTCCTCGGGTGCTTCGATGAGGAAGGCGCCGTCGGCGTCCTGCATCGGCACGAGCTGCCGGCGGATGCGCTCCTCCTCCGCCTCGACCTGACGCCGCACCGCGTCGGCCGGGACCGTCTCCAGCCCGAGCAGCATGCGGAGGGCGCGGCGGAGCTCCTCGGCGTCCCAGGGCTTCGTGATGAAACGATGCAGGTGCCCTTCGTTGATCGCGGCGATGACCAGCGCGAGGTCGGCCTGCGCGGTCAGGAGGATCGCGACGAGCTCCGGGCGCTTGCGGCGCAGGTGCAGCAGGAAGTCGAGCCCCGGGAGCCCCGGCATGTAGTGGTCGCAGACGACCGCCCGGACGTCGGGGTGGCGATCGAGCATCGCGGCCGCCTCCGCCGAGTCGTAGGCGTGCAGGATCTCATACGGCTCGCGCCGCAAGGTCCGTTCGAGCGCCCGATGGATGGTCTCCTCGTCGTCCACGAGGAGGATGCGCGTCCGTTCCCGTTCCATGCTCTGCTCCTTCGGGTCCCTTCGCGGCGTCTTGCGCCGCGGGCCACGTGATGTGGAACCGCGTGCCGACGCCCGGTTCCGTGTCGAAGTCGATGCTCGCGCCGTGGGCCCGGACGATCTCGCGCACCAGGTGGAGGCCGAGCCCGGTCCCCTTCCCCGGTCCCTTCGTGGTGAAGAACGCCTCGAAGGCCCGCGCGGAGACCTCCGGCGGCATGCCGGCCCCGGTGTCGGTGACGTCGAGGACGACGCGCCCGTCGGGGCCGTCTCCCGCGGCGAACGTGAGGGTGCCGCCGCGCCCCTCCATCGCGTCGAGGCCGTTGGCCCCGAGATTGAGGAGGACCTGCTGCAGGCGGCCAGGGTCGGCCAGGATCCCCCGGGCCGTCCGGCACTGCACCTCGATCGCGAGGTTCGCCTGGGTGCGGTGCTTGAGCAGGCGCGCCGCGCACTCGAGGGCGTCCTGGGCCTCGACGCGCCGGGGCTGAGCCGGACCCGTGCGGGCGACGGTCGTGAGGTCCGTCGCCACCCGCGCGAGCTGACGGCAGGCCTCCAGGCCGTCGTCGATGGCCGAACGCAGGTCGGCCACCGCGTCGCGTCCGACGGGCCCCGCGAGCCCCGCCTCGATCTCCCCGAGGATGGAGGGCGACTCCTCGAGCGAGGACATGATCGCGGCGAGCGGGTTGCGGATCTCGTGGGCGATGCCCGCGGATAGGGTGCCGAGCGCCGCCAAGCGTTCGTTCGCCTCCAGGCGTGAGCGAGTCGTCTCGAGCTCGTCGAGGGAGGCGCGGAGGTCGCGCGTCTTCTCCGCGACCGCCGCCTCGAGCCGCGCGGCGATGGCCGCGATGCGCTGCTGCTCCTCTTGACGTTCCCGCGTCAGCGCCGCGACGTGTCCCATGAAGACGGCGATCACGACGAAGAACGCGAACTGTGACAGGATGGGGAACGTCAGCATGCTGTCCCACGGACGGCCCCAGAGCGTGACCGCCGCGTAGAGGGCGCTCACGAACAGCGAGTTGAACAGGGCCGTCCCGAGGCCCTGGGCCACCGCCGCCAGGAGGACCAGGGTGAAGTAGGCGATGAGGAACTCCGGGACCTGCGTGCCGCGCGCCACGACGAGCAGGCTCACCACGCAGACGTCGAAGAGGAAGATCCAGAGCTGGGTGCGGGCCGTCGCGAAGAGGTGCTGCTTGGAGAGCAGGTAGCCCAGGTTCGTGATGCCGTAGACGATCGTCGTGAACCAGAACACGAACCGGTGCGTCGGCGGCTCGCCGAGGCCGAGGAGGGAGAGGCCCGCGAGGACCAGCAGGCGCAGGACGACCACGACGTCCTTCGGGTGCCGGAGGAGGGTGCCCACGGCGCGCCTCACGACGCCACCTCCCGCGGCGCGGGGGCCGGGTGCGCGCTCTCGCCGAGCGCCCGGGGCAGCACGAGGCGGACGCGCGTGCCCGACTCGAGGCGTTCGATCCGCAGCCGTCCGCCGCACGCTTCGACGTCCCGCGCCAGGCGTCCTAGCTCCTCCTCGTGCCGAGGGTCCGCACGGTCCCGGGAGGCCACCGTGAGGGTCGGTCCGTCCCCCGTGACCCCGATGGCGAGGTCGAGCGCCGACCGCGAGCCTTCCGCGAGGAGGGTGAGCACCCGGAAGGTCCACCGGGCGCCCTCCCCGGGCGGCAGGCCCACGAGCACGGCCTCCCCCTCGTCGAAGCGGGGGGCGGGGGCCTCCGGCATCGCCTGCCGGAACGCGGTGACGGTGTCCCGCACCAGCGGGCCCAGGGCGGTGCGGTGGGCCGAGCGGCGCGAGGCGGCGGCCCCGCCGAAGAGGGAGAGGACGCTCGCCGAGACGCGCTGGACGTCGGCGCTCGCGTCGGCCACGGCCGAGGCCAGGTCCTCGGCCTCGACCGCGGCGGCGCCCCCGAGGGCCCGCACCCTGCCCACGCTCTCGGCCACGAACTGCAGGTTGGCCTGGATCGCCGCGAGGGGGTTGTTCACCTCGTGCGCGAGCCCGGCGGCGAGCCGACGCACGCCTTCCGTGCGCTCGCGATCGAAGAGCCGGCGCTCCGCCTCGACCGTCGCCCGTTTCGCCGCGTCCAGCTGGCTCGTGCGCTCTCGGACCCGATCCTCGAGCTTCTCCTTCTCCTCGCGGAGCTCGCGCGTGCGCTCTTCCACGCGCCGTTCGAGCTCGAGGTTGGCGTGCTGCATCTGCCGGAGCGCCGCCAGGCGGGCCGACGCGAGCTCGAGGAACGCGCCCGTGGTCGAGAGGATCGAGGCCGTGCTCGCGTGCATCGGCACGTGCGCGCGCCCGAGGAGCAGGATCCAGCCTGCGGAGGCCCCCGATCCCGTGAAGGGGACGAGGATCCCGGCGGCACCCGGCTGCGCGCCGGGCAGCCGTGCCGTGACCGGGGGGGGCACCTCCTGCGATCGGCCCGCCTGCGCCGTGGCGAGGAGCGGGCCGATCGCGGCGGCGACGTCCCGTCCGGCCTCGCAGAGCCCGCGGGCGTCGAACACGTGCGCCGCCGCATCGGGCTCGGGGAGAGCGACCCAGCCCGCCGAGGCGTCCAGGTTCATCACCAGCGTCGAGAGCACCGAACGCACCATGGGGTCCACGGAGCGAGCGGAGAGGCAGAGGTGCCCCAGGTCGATCAGCAGCCGCCCGAGGGCCTGTTGCTGATGCAGCTCGCGCATCTCGAGGTCGCGGGCCGCGAGCAGGACGTGCGTCGAGAGGGCCTCCGTGACGGAGGCGGAGTCGGGCCCTTGCGGCGCGGCCGCCACGCGCACCGTGCGCCGGGGGGGCGGCACGGCGCTCTCCGGCGCGGTCGCCGGGGGCGTGGGCGGCTTGGCCTCGGGCGCGGCGGGCGCACCGAGCACCCGCGCCAGCTCGTCGAGGAATCGGCGGGCCTCGACGGGGTGGCTCGCGATGGAGGTGTCGAGCGCGCGCTCGACCCCGGCCGTCGCCGCCCGGCGGAAGCTCTCGACGACGCCGACTCCGGTCGTCGCGACGGTCCCGTGGACCTCGAGCGTCCGCCGCCCGGGCACCGCCTCCGTGAGCGCCCGGAGCACGTCGGCCGGGGACGTCGCCCCCGGCACGTCCTGCTTGTTCGCCGTCACGACCACGGGCCACGGCCTTCCGGCCGGCTCGAGCGCACGCATGGCGTCGTCGAGCTGGATCCACGATTCGATCGTGGCCTCCGCGGCCGAAGGGGTCGCGTCGGCGACGAAGACGACCACGTCCGCGCCCTGGAGGATTCGGCGTCGAGTCTCCACGTACGCCGCCTGGCCCGGGACCGTGAACGCGTGGAGCCTCACCGCGTAGCCGAGGAAGCGCGGAAGCTCGAGCGGCGCGTAGTCGAAGAAGTACGTGCGCTCCTGCTCGGTCTCGATGGAGGTGAGCTGGCCGCGCTCGCGCTCCGCGCACCGCGCATGCAGCGTGCGCAACGTCGTCGTCTTCCCGCCGAAGGCAGGGCCCCAGTAGACGAGCTTGAGCTCGAGCAGGCGATGGGCGCGGTCGAGACGTGCCACGAAGCGTCCCCCCGGGGCGCTGCGGTGTCGGGCGAAAGATCCGAACCGCTATCGGCACGCGAACGGCGGCGGGACAGCGGATTCCGGATACCCCCCCCGGGGTGGGTGCCGGTCGGGTGACTCCCCCCGCGCCCTCCTCCTCGTCCGGGGCTCCGCGAACAGGGGCTTCGACGGGCCGTGGTTCGCGCGCGTGCCCGCGGGGACCGCGCCGCCTTCCCCTACCCCGCGCCGCCTTCCCCTACCCCGCGCCGATCGCCGCGCGGTACGCGTCGAGGGTGAGGCGCGCCGTGCGCGACCAGGGGAACCCGGCGGCCTGCGCGAGGCCCCGCTCGACCTGCGCGCGGCGGAAGTCGGGGTCCTCGAGGAGGCGGGAGGCGGCCTCCTCCAGATCGTCGATGGCGTCGGGGGGGAAGGTGAGCCCCCCGGCGCCCACGACCTCGGGAAGGGCACCGCGGTCGCTCGCGACCACCGGGCACCCGCAGGCCATCGCCTCGAGCGCGGGGAGGCCGAAGCCCTCGTCACGGCTCGGGAAGAGCAGGCAGGCGGCGCTCGAGTAGAGGGCGGGCAGGTCCTCGCGGCCGACGTAGCCGAGCCGGCGCACGCGATCGGTGGCGGCCGTCTCCTTCAGGATCGTCGCGAGGCGTCCTTCGGGGTAGCCGTCGGCCCCCGCGAGGACGAGCGAGAGGTCCTCGCGCCGGGCGGCCATCCCCGCGAACACGCGCGCGATCGCCTCGAGGTTCTTCCGCGGCTGCGCGAGCCCGGCGAAGAGGACGTACGGAGGCCGCACGCCCAGGCGCGCGAGCGTGGGCGCCGCGAGGGCGGGGTCGATCGGGCGATGCTCGGGGGTCACACCGAGGGGCGTGACCACCAGGCGCTCCCGCGGCACGTGGAGCAGGGCCTCCACGTCGCGCGCCGTGGCCTCGCTGACGCAGAGGATCCGGCTCGCCCTCGCGACCACCTCGGCGTGGCGGCGTGCCCGCACCTCGCGCAGGCGCTCGTCGCCGCCGGCCTCGCGCTTCAGGCTGAACAGGTCGTGGATCGTGACCACCTGCGGTCCCTTCGAGCCGGCCAGGCGGTCGTCGGGGCCGTGGACGACGTCCACGCCGGAGAGGGAGCGCCAGAACCAGCACAGGCGGGCCCGGTCGCCGGCGCCCGCGGGCCGGTGGACGTGGCGTCGGCGGCGCCAGCGTCCCAGCCGGACTCCCAGGAGCAGCTCGAGCGTCGGATCCTCGGCGAGCAGGGCGTCGGTCAGGTGGGCGACGTAGTGGCCGACCCCGGTCCGTGCCGGCTTGGCGGCGGCGCTGGCGTCGAGGGCGACCCTCATGCCTCGGGATCTTCGCCGGTCGAGGGGACGCGGGCGTCGCGGTCGGTCACGGGCGCGCCCGCCGCCGGGACCTCTGCCGGGAGCGCCCCGCCCCCGCCGAGCTTCGCGTCCGCGCCCAGGTTCTGCATCGAGCAGAGGCGGGCGTAGAGGCCGTCGCGCGCGAGCAGCTCCTCGTGCGTGCCCCGCTCGACCACGCGGCCCCCGTCCAGGACGACGATGCAGTCGGCGCGCTTCACCGTCGAGAGGCGGTGCGCCACCACGAGGGTGGTGCGCCCCTCGCGGAGACGGTCGAGGGCCTGCTGGACCGCGCGTTCGCTCTCGGCGTCGAGGCTCGCCGTGGCCTCGTCGAGCACGAGCAGCTTGGGGTCGCGGATCAGGGCGCGCGCGATGGTCAGCCGCTGACGCTGGCCGCCCGAGAGGCGTGCGCCGCGCTCCCCGACCTGGCTCTGGTAGCCCTCCGCGAGCCCGGCGACGTGGTCGTGGATGTAGGCGGCCTTGCAGGCCTCCACGATCTCGGCGTCGGTGGCGTCCGGGCGACCCTGGCGGATGTTCTCCCCGATGGTCGTGTGGAAGAGGAACGGGTCCTGCGTCACCACGGCCGTGCGGTCGAGGAAGGAGGCGCGCTGGAACCCCGAGAGCGGCCGGCCGTCCACGGTGATGCGGCCCGCCGTGGGCTCGTAGAAGCGCAGGAGCAGGTCGCAGAGCGTGGACTTGCCCGCGCCCGACGGGCCCACGAGGGCGACGGTGCCGCCGCGCGGGATCTCGAAGGAGACGCCCTCGAGGACCGGCACCCCCGCCTTGTAGGCGAAGCCGACCGACTCGAACCGCACCGCGTCCCGGATGCCCTCGAAGGGCACCGCGTCGGCGGGGTCGGCGGGCGGCGGCGGCAGGTCCACGATCTCGAACACGCGCTCGACGCTGGCCATCGCGTCGTTCATGCCGTTGAAGTCCTTGATCAGGCGCTTCGCGGGCTTGTACAGGTTGCCCATCTGGGAGAGGAAGACGACGAGGGCCGCGGCGTCGAGCGGCAGCAGCTGCCGCAGCACGAGGAAGGAACCGCCCACCGACAGGACCATGACCAGCAGGTTGTTCACGAACTCGGTGATCGCGTCCGAGCCCGACTTCGTGCGCTGCACGCGGAGGCTCTGCCGGTAGACCTCCATGTCGGCCGCGCGGAACTCCGCGACCTTGCGCTCCTCGCTGCGGAACGCCTTCACGGTGCGGATGCCCGACACCGTCTGGAGCAGCACCTCGACCCGCTTCGCCGTGTCCATCTGGCGCTTGCGCGCCTGCTTCTTCACCTTCTTGGTGAACTTCCGCATCGGCAGGAAGAACAGCATCCCCACGAGGCAGACGCCCGTGAGCGCGGGGGAGAGCGCGTAGAGGATCAGGACGCCGAAGAGCAGGTTGAAGCCCCCCTCGACGAGGCTCCCGAGCACGAGCTTCAGGCCCGACGCGAAGCCGTAGACGTCGTCGAGGACCCGCTGGACCACGTCGCCCCGGTGCGAGGTGTCGTAGAACGACATCGGCTGCTCGAGGAGCCGACGGCACAGGGTCATGCGCACGTCCATCAGGATGCGCAGCCGCACCATCTCGTTGACGAAGTCCTCGAAGTAGGCCGAGACCGACATCACGAGCAGGAACACCGCGAAGAGCAGCAGGACGCTCCAGAGCGTCGCGAGCTGGTCGGGCAGCCGCGCCTTGCGGGCCTCGAACGCGGCCTGCGACTCCTTCGCGCCCCGCTCCACCTCCAGCCACGCCGCGGGCGTCCACGAGGTCGTGAACGAGTTCGACCAGTCGAGCACGCCCTCGAGGCTCTTGAGGATCTTCCCGCCCTTCTCCTTCACCATCTTGAACGCGCCGCCGAGGCCGCCGTCGTCCTTCGGCGCGGGCTCCACCGTGTCCATGCCGGGCCCGGGGGCCGGCGGGGGCCCGGGCGGCGACCCGGGTTCGGGAACGGAGGGGGGCGCGGGGGGAACCCCCGGGGGCGCGTCGCGCGCGGGCTCCGCCGCTCCTCCGAGGCTCAAGGGCCCTCCCGCGCCGCCGACCTGGAACACCCGCGTCATGATCGGGTAGAGCATCAGGATGCGGGCGTTGCCCGCCGCCGACTGCACCATCATCAGGAGCATCGACAGCACCACGAGGGCGCGGTGCGGGACGGCGAAGGCGAGGACGCGGCCGAGGCGCGACCAGGTGCCCTTCTCGGGCGCGGAGGACGGGGGGGCCGGAGCGGGCGACAAGCCCGTGAGCCTACTCGCGCGCCCGGCGAGGCGCGAACCTCCCGGGGGGCCGATCCCCGGCGTCCCCGGCGTCCCGAAGAGGCCGTCCACCGCCTTGACCCGGGGGAGGGCCGGGAGTATCCCCGGTCATCCACTTCCCCAACACGGCCGGGAGGGCCCTCCGATGTCGCATCGCACCGAGGACGTCCGCAACGTGGCGCTCGTGGGAGCCGCCGGGGCCGGGAAGACGACCCTGATCGAGGCGTCGCTGTTCCTGGGGAAGCAGATCCCGCGGAAGGGCACGGTCGAGGACGGGACCACGCTCGCCGACTTCGACCCCGACGAGCGCGCCCGCAAGCACAGCCTGACCTCGAAGGCGCTCCATCTGCCGTGGGAGGGCGCGCACATCCAGCTGATCGACACGCCCGGCGCCCCCGACTTCG
>CAZJJQ010000123.1:0-8981 GCA_964546345.1 uncultured Planctomycetales bacterium | reverse complement strand
CGGCCGCCCGATCCCCCGAGGCGCCTGCTCCCGCGGCGGGCGGGCCACCGGCGCCACCGAACACGCCGTCGATCGGCCCCTCCTACGGCGGCCCCGGCCCGCGCAGCGCGCCCCGATGAGCGTCGGCGCGCCCCCCGCGCGGACGCTCTGGTTCTTCGTCCCGGCGTACCACGAGGAGGCGAACCTCCCCCCGCTGCTCGAGGATCTCCGGGCGACGCTCGCGGCCTGGAAGGACCCTCCCCGCGTCGAGGTCGCCGTCGTGGACGACGGCAGCAAGGACGGCACGGGGCGCGCGGCCCTCTCGGTGCCCGGGATGCCGGTCACCCTGATCACCCATGCGGTCAACCGGGGCCTCGGCGCCGCGATGCGCACCGGCATCGAGTGGGCGCTGGCGCGAGCCGCCGACGACGACCTGGTCGCGACCATGGACGCCGACCACACGCACCCGCCCGAGCTCCTCCCGGCCATGGTGGCGCGAGCGGACGCCGGGGCCGACCTCGTGATCGCGTCGCGATACCGCAAGGGCGCCGAGATCCACGGGCTCGTGCGCTGGCGGCGCTGGCTGTCCGACGTGGCGTCCTGGGTGTTCCGCGCGCTGTTCCCGTGCGGGGCGCGCGACTACACGTGCGGCTACCGCGTCTATCGCGTCGGCCTCCTGCGGTGGGGAGCGTGCCGGTACGGCCGCCACTTCCTCAACCAGCAGGGCTTCAGCGTGATGGTGGACCTCCTCCTCAAGCTCCGACGCCGCGCCCGCCGCATCGACGAGGTGCCGCTCGTGCTGCGCTACGACCGCAAGCGGGGGGTGAGCAAGATGAAGGTCGTCAAGACCATCGGGACGACCCTGCGCCTCCTCGGGAGGCGGTTCGTGGGCAACCCCGCGGGCCCGTAAGGCGCCGGGCAGGAACGGCGGCCCGGAGCCCCTTCCGCCCCCGCCGCCCCCACCATTCCACGATGCCTGCCGCCGGGGGACCGATACTGCCCCCATGGCCGCCACGGTGCCCTACCACGAGTCG
Source organism: uncultured Planctomycetales bacterium (assembly GCA_964546345.1). Classification (GTDB taxonomy): domain Bacteria; phylum Planctomycetota; class PLA2; order PLA2; family JAEUHO01; genus JAYTCP01. The sequence goes on along the minus strand of CAZJJQ010000123.1, from coordinate 7,968 downwards.
TCCCGCGCGGTGCGGACCGAGCTCGCCCGCGCGATCCCGCAGGACGTGCTGCGAGGCCTCCACCGCGTCTCCGGGTGGCGGCACGCGGCCGTCGTCGCGCGGCAGCTCGTCCTGTGGGCGGCGGCGGTGCTCGTCGTCGTGAGGTGGGGCGACCTGTGGTGGGCCTGGATCCCGGCCTCGATCACGATCGGCTTCGTGATCTTCTCGTTCACGGTGCTGCTCCACGAGGTGGTCCACCGCACCGTGTTCGAGGGCCGTCGGCACCGGGGCAACGCCGCGCTCGGCCTCGTCTACGGCGTCGTCGGCGGGCTCGCTCCCGCCCAGTTCACGCGCTGGCACCTCGACCACCACGAGTGGCTCGGCACGGAGGACCGCGACCCGAAGCGGCACCACCTGACCCCCAAGCGCCGTCGGCGCTGGTTCAAGGCCCTCTACCTGACGCCGGCGCTGTTCCCGATCTACTTCCGTGCGGCGGCCAGGGAGGCGGCGACCTACGAGCCCGCCCTCCGCGCGCGCATCCGGCGCGAGCGTCTCGTGACCACGGCCTTCCACGTGGGCACGCTCGTGGCGCTCGGCCTCGGCCTCGGCTGGGAGATGGCCGCGAAGCTGCACGCGATCCCCGTGTTCGTCGTGTTCCCGGTGGCGTTCACCGTGAATCGCCTCGGCCAGCACTACGACGTGAACCCGGACGATCCCGCCGCCTGGGGGACGATCCTCGAGCCGAGCCCCGTGTGGGACTTCGTCTTCCTCTGGTCGGGCTACCACCTCGAGCACCACTTCTTCCCCCGGGTGCCGTGTTATCGCCTGCCGGCCCTGCGCCGGGCGCTGGGGCCCTTCTTCGCCGCCCACCACCTGCGGCCCCGCACGTACGGGGGCCTCCTGTGGGACTGGTTCGTGAAGAACAAGGCCCCGCACACCGATTGGGCGCGGTAGGCTCGGCAGGATGCTTAGGATCCAGGTGCTCTATTTCGCGTCGGCCCGGGAGGCGGCGGGCGTCGGCGCCGAGACGCTCGACGTGCCGGAGGGCGCCCGGGTCGCGGCCCTGCGGGGGCTCCTCGGCGCCCGCCACCCGCGACTCGAGGGCGCTTGGCCGACGACGCGGTTCGCCGTCGGGGAGCGATTCGCGACCGACGACGAGCCGCTCGAGCCGGGGGCCGTCGTCGCCGTGATCCCCCCCGTGAGCGGCGGGTAGCCGGTCCCGTGATCGCCCTCACCGAGGCCCCCATCGACGACGCCGCGGTCCGAAGGGCCGTCGAGACCCCGGCCGCCGGGGCGGTGGTCGTGTTCCACGGGACCGTCCGGGAGAGGACCCGCGATCGCCGGGTGCGCTTCCTCGAGTACGAGGCCTACCCCGCCATGGCGCTGGCCCAGCTGCGGCGCCTCGCTGACGAGGTGACGGCCGCCCACGGCCTGACCGGGCTCGCCTGCGTCCACCGGCTGGGGCGCCTCGAGCTGGGCGAGGCCGCGGTCGTCCTTGCGGTATCCTCCCCCCACCGACGGGCGGCCCTCGAGGCCGTCGGCGACTTCGTCGCGCGCCTCAAGCAGGACGTCCCGATCTGGAAGAAAGAGCACTTCGAAGGCGGCGCCGTGTGGGTCGGGACCCCGACCGATCCCCAGGGCGAACGTGGAGGCCCCCCGTCCCCATGATCGGCGGCACCATCCTGGTGGCATCGGACGCGACCGGCGACACGGGCGAGAAGGTCGTCCGGGCGGCCCTCGTCCAGTTCTTCGGGCACGAGGGGGTCCGGGTCCAGGTCCTCCCGCACGTGCTCGACGAGCCGGCCGTGCGCGCCGTGGTCGAGCAGGCGAAGCAGCGCAAGGCCCTCCTCGTGTACACGATCGTCGCGCCGCCCCTGCGCGCCCTGGTCCGCCGGCTGGCCGAGGAGGCCGAGGTGCGCGCGGTGGACCTCCTGAGCGGGCTGCTCCTCCAGATGGCCATGCACTTCGGCGAGGACCCGCTCTACACGCCCGGCCTGGGCCACGAGCTCGACGCCGAGTACTTCCGCCGCGTCGAGGCCGTCGAGTTCGCGGTCAACAACGACGACGGTCGCGAGCCCAAGAACCTCAAGCGCGCCGACGTCATCCTGGTCGGCATCAGCCGCACCTCGAAGACGCCGCTCTCGCAGTACATCGCCCACCGCGGCTACCGCGTGGCGAACGTGCCCCTCGTCCTCGGCATCCCGCTGCCGAAGGAGCTCGAGCAGGTCGATCCCCGCCGCGTCTTCGGGCTCCTCGTCGATCCCTCCGTCCTCGGCGAGATCCGGCGCACCCGCATGAAGCACCTCGGCATGGAGCCCGGGAACGAGTACGGGGACGTCCGCCGCATCCGGGAGGAGCTCGAGTACTGCCGCCAGATCTTCCGGAACCACCCGCAGTGGACGCTGCTCGACATCTCGGGCAAGGCCATCGAGGAGACCGCCTCCGGCATCCTCGAGCGCTACCGCGAGCGTTTCGAGCCCGCGGCGCACGCGAACGGCGCCGGCGGCGGGGTCCCGCCCCCGGCCCCGCCCATCGGGAGCGCCGTGGGCGCCGTGGCTCCGCCCCCCCCGCCGCCGGCCCGGAAGGCCGCGCCCACCTCGCCGCCGTCCTCGAAGCCGTCCGGACGTCGCTCCGGCGCGGGGAGGGGCTGAGATGCCCCCCGTCGTCGTGGTGGACCGGCTGACGAAGGCCTACGGCTCGCGCCCGCCCGCCCTAACCGAGGTCAACCTCGAGTTCCACGAGGGCGTGACGGGGCTGCTCGGCCCGAACGGCGCCGGCAAGTCCACGCTCCTCCAGTGCGTCCTCGGCCTGCTGCGCGACTTCCACGGGACCGCCACGGTCCTCGGCCTCGACGCCCGCCGCGACCGCCTCGCCATCCGCCGCCGCGTGGGCTACATGCCGGAGTCCGACTCGCTCCTGCCCCGGATGAGCGGCGTCACCTCCGTCCGCTACCTCGGCCAGCTGACGGGCATGTCGCGCCGCCACGCCCTGCGCCGCGCCCACGAGTGCCTCCACTACGTCGGGCTGACCGAGGCCCTCTACCGCGCCGGCGAGGAGTTCTCGACGGGCATGCGCCAGCGGCTCAAGCTCGCGCAGGCCCTCGTCCACGACCCCGCGCTCCTGTTCCTCGACGAGCCGGTGTCGGGCATGGACCCCGCCGGCCGCGACGAGTTCCTCAAGCTCATCCGCAGCCTCGCGAAGGACCACGGGAAACACGTGATCTGGTCGTCCCACATGCTCCCCGACGTGCAGAAGGTGGCCGACGGGGTGCTCGTCCTCGACAAGGGCCGGGTCCGCGGCTCGTTCCGCCTCGAAGACCTGGCGGGCGCGACGGGCCGCTTCCGTCTCGAAGGCGAAGGCGACGCCGCGGCGTTCGACCGGGCGGCGAAGGAGCTCCGCCTGCGGATCGAGGAGGGTTCGGGGGGGAGTCCCGGGGGCGGCGGGGGCGGAGGGGGGGAGGCCTCCGACGGCCTCGACGCGGAGGGGCGCCCGCGCTTCCTCCGCATCGTGGACGCCGGGCCCGTGGACGGCGCGGCCCGCCTGCTCGCGGCCGCCCGGGCCTCGGGGGCCCGCCTACGCAGCGTGTCCCCCGTCGTCGAGCGGCTCGAGGACGTGTTCCATCGGCTGCTGGGGATCGGCGGCGCCCCCGCGGCGGCTCCCCCCGGCCCGGGCCCGTCCGACGCCCGCGGAGGGAGCCTCCTGTGACCCTCTACGCCCGCGGCTACCGCACGCACGAGCAAGGCCTCGACGGGAAGGGCCCGCGCTGGCTGCCCATCCTCTCGGAGGGCTACCGCGACGCCATCAGGGGCAAGGCGTTCCGCCGCTTCACCCTGCTGTTCACGATCATCCTCGTGTTCCACTGCCTCTGGCTCTACTTCAGCCCCGAGCAGATCCTCCGCGCGTTCACGGGAGGCGCGAGCGCCGGCGGCGCCGACTCGCTCCTGACGGCCACCGTGACGTTCTTTCTCGTGCGCTCCATCTCGTTCCTCGTGCCCTTCCTCGCCGTGTTCGTCGCGTGCGGACTGGTCGCCGAGGACCTGCGCACGCGCGCCCTGCCCCTCTACCTCGTGCGCGCCATCACCCCCCTCGACTACCTGATCGGCAAGCTGCTGATCCCGGTGGCGACCCTCGCCTGGTCCGTGCTCGCGCCGCTGCTCTTCCTCGTCCTGTTCGACGCCCTCCTCCAGCCGTCGGACGAGATGCTGCCGTTCCTGGGCCGCCAGGTGCCGCTCCTCCTCGCGATCCTCGGCACCTGGACGCTGATGGCGTTCTCCTACTCGAGCGTGGCGCTCCTCGTCTCGACGCTCACCGGCCGCCGCATCCCCGCGCTGATCCTCGGCGCGGCGGTGTTCGTGGGCGGCGGGATCGTCACGGGGATCTCCCACTCCCTGCCGAACGGCGGCCCCCCGGGCATGCGCGCCCTCGCCCTGACCTCGGACGTCCGGGTGGTGTTCGAGCACATGCTCGGCGACCGCGCCGTGGAGTTCGCCCGGGACCCGGCGAAGGCGCTCCCTTCCCCCTTCTGGGCCTACCTGGCGCTCCTCCTTCCGATCGCGCTCGCGGCCTTCTTCGTCCTGCGCCGGGCGCGCTCCGTGGAGGTGACCTCGTGAGCGCGTCGGCCCCCACGATCTCCCTCGACCGCGTCTCGAAGTGGTACGGCGACGTCCTCGCGGTGAACGAGGTCTCCGCCGAGTTCGGTCCCGGCGTGACCGGGCTCCTGGGCCCCAACGGCGCGGGGAAGAGCAGCCTCATCAAGGTGATCACGGGCATGCTCCGCCCGAGCATCGGCACGGCCCTGGTGGTCGGGAAGGCCCCGTTCGACCACCCCGAGATCATGCGCCGGGTGGGTCTCGTGCCCGAGCAGGACCCGATCTACGCGCGGGCCACCGCGTTCGAGGTGACCGCCTACCTGACGCGCCTGCAGGGCTTCTCGTCCGGCGAGGCCTCGGCCCGCGCCCGCACCGTCCTCGACCGGGTGGGGCTCTCGGCCCACATGGACCGCCCCGTGCAGGGCTACTCGAAGGGCATGCGGCAGCGCGCGAAGCTGGCGCAGGCCCTCGTCCACGACCCGGACGTCCTGATCCTCGACGAGCCCCTGAACGGCCTCGATCCCGTCGGCCGCCGCGAGATCACGGGCCTCATCCACGACCTCGGTGCCGAAGGGCGCTGCGTCCTCGTCTCGAGCCACGTGCTGCACGAGGTCGAGGGGATGACCCGCCGCATCCTCATGATGGACCACGGCCGCGTCATCGCGGACGGCACCGTGGACGAGATCCGCCGCGACCTCTCGGACCGACCCCTGACCGTGAGGGTGGACTCGCGCGCCCCGCGCGACCTGGCGCGGCACCTGATCGCGCTCGAGGGCGTGCGCCGCATCGACCTCGACCTCGACGGCCTCACCGTCATGACGACGCGCCCCGGCGACCTGTTCGACGCGCTCGCCCGCCTCTCCGCGGACGAGCGCCTGCCCGTGGACGGCTTCCGCCCCACCGACGAGTCCCTGGAAGCGGTCTTCCGCTACCTCACCACGTGAGCGCCCCCGTGATCGAGCCCGCGGCCACCCCCCGTCTCCTGCCCCTCGCGCGCTTCGGCGTCGTGTTCGGGTGGGGCCTCCGCCGCGCCTTCCGCGGCCGCAAGATCCTCGTCGCCGCCGTGATCGCCCTGGGGCTCGCCGTGGTCGTCGGCCTGGCGGCCTCGCAGAGCAAGGCCCCTCCGTTCGAGCTGTGGACCCTGCTCGACGTCGCCGTCCTCGGGATCGGCGGCCCGCTGCTGGCGCTGGCCCTGGTCGGGGGCGGCTTCGGCGAGGAGATCCAGGACCAGACCCTGGTCTTCCACCTGATCCGTCCCGTCTCGCGCACGACGGTGTTCCTCGCGCGCTACGCCTCGGGCCTCGTGCCCGCCGCGACCCTTGCGGCCGCGGCCACCCTGGTCACGATCTTCCTCTCCGGCGTCGCCCTCTCCCCCGCCACCACGGCCGCCGTGGCCGGGATCTCGGCGCTCGGGGTCGCCACCGTGGGCGCGGTCTACTACGCGCTCGCGGCGCTCTTCAAGCGGGGGCTGGTGGCGGGACTGGTCTACACCTTCGTGGTCGAGTCCTTCTTCCAGTTCATGCCCGGCGCGATCCAGAAGCTCTCGCTCACGCACCACATCCGCAGCCTCTACCACCGGGTGGCGGACGAGCCCCTCGCGGCCCTCTCTCCCCGCATCCGCGTCGCCATCGAGGAGACGAAGCGGTTCACGTTCACGGGGAAGGGCCCCATGAAGGCCGCCGCCGAGCCCTGGACCTCGACGTCGAGCGCGCTGCTGATCTGCGCCGTCGTGGCCGTCACGGTCCTCCTCTACGCCGCCCGCGCCGTCCGCCGCCGCGACTTCGCCCTGAAGGACTGACCGCGCGGGAGCGGGCCGTCTTGCGCGCTTCGGCGCGCTCCCTGCCCCCGCGCCCCCCGCCATCCGCGTGCATCCCCTCCCGCGGGTGGTACGGTCGCCCCCCACCCCCGGAGTTCCCCATGAAGACCGCCGCCATCGAGACCAGCAAGGGCACGATCCACCTCACCCTGTTCGAGAAGGACGCGCCGAAGACCGTCGAGAACTTCATCGACCTGGCGAAGAAGGGCTTCTACGACGGCACGGCCTTCCACCGGGTGATCAGCGACTTCATGATCCAGGGCGGCGACCCCTTCTCGAAGACGCCGAACAACCCCCGCGTCGGCACGGGCGGCCCCGGCTATCGCATCAAGTGCGAGACCGCCGGCAACCCCCAGAAGCACACCCCCGGCACCCTCTCCATGGCGCACGCGGGCAAGGACACGGGCGGCAGCCAGTTCTTCATCACGCATCGGGCGACGCCTCACCTCGACGGCGTCCACACGGTGTTCGGCCGCGTGGTCGGCCCGGCCGACCAGAAGGTCGTCAACGCGATCCAGAAGGACGACAAGATCGTCAAGGTCACGATCACCGAGACCCCCGACGCCAAGTAGGCGGCGCGACTCGGATGGCCCCCGGCGTCGAGGTCACTCCTCGCCGGGGGCGTCCACGGGGGCGGACGGCGCGTCGCCGCGGAAGGCCGCGCGCAGGTCGAGCCGCTGGAGCAGGGTGCGCGACGGAAGGGCGATCGCCAGGCAGCCCAGCACGAACAGGACGAGCCACCCGAACGCCAGCCAGCGGCTCCACAGGACGCCCGCCGGCGCGGGCCCCGCGGGCCCCTTCGCGAACGCGGACGTCGCCCCCGGAGTCGGGGCGGCGGCGTCCGGCGGGGTCGGGTCGGAGGGCGGGGGCACGGTCGGCGGGGCGCTCCGGGCGCGAAGGGGAGGCGGGTCAGGGGGGCGGCGGGGGCCGGCCCCGGCCGGGCCGACATCCTACCTTCGCAAGGGCTGCGGGCGCGCGTAGGCTCTAGCCCGACCTCCTCAGGAAGCACGAGCCTCAGGCATGAGCCAACCGAACGCCACGCGCCCGTTGGGGCCGATGCATGCGGCCCGGGCCCGAAGCGAGCCCGACGAGCGCGTGTTCTTGCCACACGCAGAGGAGGGATCGCTTCGCCGGAGCGACTCCGGCACCCTGGCGCAGCGCCGGATGCGCCCGGCCCGCAGGCTCGGCCCCAACCTCGCGCCCTTCCTGAGGAGGTCGGGCTGACCCCCGCTCCATGCCGGCCCCCGCGCGCGCCCACCTCCTGCTGCCCTCGCCGAAGGGCCTCGTCCACTACGATCTCCTCGAGGGCACGGCGTTCCTCGGGGCGGGCCCCAAGGGCGGGCTGACCGCCGCGGCGGGACCGTTCCGAGGGGCCGTGCTGGCGCTCACGGACGACGGCGCGGCGTACGTGGCGCGCGCGCTGCCGGGTGAGCCTCCCGTCGAGGTGAACGGCGCGCCCGCCGACGGCTCCCGGCTCGCCGACGGCGATCGACTGCGCGTGGCGGGGCAGGTGGTCCTGTTCCGCTGCGCGCCCAGCTCGGCGGCCGTGGCCGCGGCGCTCGCCCTCGCCTCGGGTTCGCCCCC